>JAHEZC010000052.1 GCA_023251275.1 Parafilimonas sp.
CGCCTGACTGCGATTCACTGGATGTGAATGGCATGTCTGAGGTTACCATGAAAACCAACTTCGGGTATTCACTCATTACTGTTGTTACACTTGGAATCTGGTGCCCTATGAAGGTGGAGTGGAAATGCAGCAAACCATGCAAAAAATCAGGTACATTATAAAAAAACAACTGCCATGAAAATAATTAAAACAGGCAGAAATGAATGGGAAAACAAGCATGAAACCTTTACAGAACAGATAAAGGATTTGTATGTTATTGCCAATGACAATACACTCGATGCATTGGATGGCTATAACGATACAACCAAAGGTTTTCAAAGTCTCATTCAGGATGCCATTAACACAGGTACGCCTCTCAGAAGCCTCGGTGCAGGCTGGTCGTGGACACGTATAGCCACTGCTGACGGCGGTTTAATGCTCGATACAAAGCAACTCAATACAACCTTGACCCTTTCTGCGGAAAGCATTTTGCCAACATACACAGGAGATATAAAAAAATTATTGTTTGCCCAATGCGGAAACGGAGTTTGGGAATTGAGCAGAGAGTTAAGACCTCAAAAACTTTCCCTGAAAACTTCAGGTGCAAGCAATGGACAAACCATTGCGGGCGCTATGTCCACGGGGGCACACGGCTCTGCATTTGATTTTGGAGCTGTGCAGGATTTTGTGGTGGGGATGCATGTTATTGTAAGCCCGGATAAACATTATTGGCTCGAAAGAAAATCCTATCCTGTTGTTACAGATTCGCTTATTGAAAAGCTGCAGACAGAACTGAAACAGGATGATGATCTCTTCAATGCAGCGCTTGTCAGCTTCGGGGCATTCGGCATTATTCACGGTGTACTCATTGAAACCGAAGATCTTTTTCTGCTTGAATGTTACCTGAGACGAATGCCATACGATGATTCTTTAAAGCATATTATGCAGACGCTTGATTTCAGCAATGCAAACCTGCCAAATGGAAATGAGCGCCCCTATCATTTCCAGGTATCCATCAATCCTTATGATCTTGACAACGGCGCTTACGTATATTCATTTTACAAAAGGCCTTTCCTTGAAGATTATCCGCGACCTGTTCCTAATGATGCCGGCATTGGACCTGGGGATGATGCCGCTTGCTTTGTGGGTAAACTTACACAGGCCATACCCGGTCTTGTTCACATCGTGGTGAATAAATTGCTGGCAGGCGCATTGAAACCCTTTGATAAAGTATTTGGAACGCTGGGTGAAATATTTGACAATACCACACTGCAGGGTAAGCTGCTCAGCGCCGCAATCGGGATCTCTATTGAAGATGTAAACAGGGTTATTGATTTACTTCTTGAACTGAATATTACAAAAGGACCGTTTGCAGGTTTATTCGCTTTCCGTTTTGTGAAGAAAACCCAGGCCCTGCTGGGGTTTACACACTATGATCATACCTGTGTATTTGAACTCGATGGCGTGTTTTCCGATGATACCCTCAATTTCTTCAGGGAGGTATGGAAAATGCTGGATGATGAAAATATTCCGCACACCATGCATTGGGGAAAGATGAATGAACTTGATTTCAGTAAAATAAAAAAAATGTATGGGGCAAATGCAGACAAATGGATAGAAGCAAGGAATAACCTGCTGGATGCGGATAGCTTAAAGGCTTTTTCCTATCCGCTTTTATCACAGTGGGGATTAGATAAAATATTGTAAAAAATGGTGCGATAAAATGCATCAAGCCAAATGATTCTTCTGAGCTCGATTTATCGCATGCGCGTCAGGCGAATGGTTAAATAAAATATTATGAAAGTTAGGCAGGATAAGGCTTTTAGCCATTTTTTGAATCCTGTGCCTTAGCCACAAAATATTGGCAGAGGATTTATAGGTATAAATTATAACGAGTTCAGGATGCGCATTCAGCATAAAAATATTCTTCATTTATTTCCGCCTGTAATATGCAGTTTCGTGCTGCTTTCAGCAAGCGCACAAAACGCAGAAAATATCATCAATGAATTAAAGGGGATCAATACGCAAATTGCCGGCAAGCCGTGCAATACAAAAAGCGGAATGGCGATATCGAACAGGGCAATGAATGTTTTCCTCGCAGATAAAACAGGGTACCTTTCCGAAAAAGGTGATCTTTCCCTATACACTAATTATGTAACACTCCATTCTTCTGCCGGCACACTTACCGTGAATCATTATTTTCAAAATGCAAAAGGTACGGATGAACCTTTAAAAAGTTTATTTCGTATTGGTGTTGAAGCAAATATTGCTGATGGCTTTAATACAACATGGCTGGATAAAAAATTTAAAAACGAACTGGGATTCACTTTAAGCCAGACATGGATTGGAAAAGTGACAACAACCTTCGCAGATTGCAGCAATTCATCGAAACAAAAACAAGCAATGGATGCGTTGCGGGCAGGAATATTGCATTCGCTGGAAATGGATATAAATAAAAAAGAAACTGATTTTAAAGCCGCTCTCCTTTCCATTGATTCCGCTGATGTGCCGGGCCAGGATTTATCCGATGCAACAAACATTGCATTGCAGAATTTTTATGAAGACCTGAAAGGAGAATACGAGGAAAAATTTGCCAGGCTGCAGGCAGAAACATTGACCAAAACAAAAAATTTTAGACACATCACCACCAACTGGACAACTATTTCATGTTACATTCCTTTGTTCTTCCCTTCGTATAATATTGCAACGAATCTTACCACTCCTCTAGCGGAAAAACATCCCTGTCCTTTTGAATTATCCATCAGTCATACCAGGCTTTGGGAAAGCAGTAAAGCAGGAAGGCTTTTTATTACAGTCAAAGGCAGGCTGCTTGCAAACAATGCTGTGCGTGGCTTTATGCTTGATAAGACAGACTATACCCAATATAAAAATCTTGGCGGCACAGATACACTTCGCTTTGCTTCTTTAAAAACAGATGAAGCGTATCTTGGATCGTATAAAACTTTTCTCACTCCTGCGCTTAGTGCAAGGGCAGTATATTTTCCCACAGATTCACATGTCGGATTTAGCGTATTGCTTGAGAAAAATTTTGGCAACTGCAATCTCTTAAACGGAAGGCTTGGCATACCGATAGTTTTAATTAACAGCAAGAGATTACCCGCCATGAACTTCGAATTTCAAATTGCATTTTTCGATATGACGCATAAGATATCTAATGAAAAAAAGTTTGGCAACAAAACTTCTATCGGTGTTGGAGTTGGTATTCCATTCAGCAGGCTGATGTTTTAAAAAATATACCAACCACTTGTTTTGCCTATCTGCTGATTAATTTTTATTATTGAACAAAGTGCAAAGAAAATGAACCACATATAAGGCACATAAGAAACATGGTTTTTCACATAGTCTAAGGTGGTTTCTAATGTGCTCTTATGTCCTATTGTGGTTCAAACTAATACCTTACTTTTTTTTCTTGCTCCGGCAAACTGAGCTTTTGTATATTTATCTTCTTAATCTTAACTGCTATGATTGAAAATTTGCCTAAGTATATTACTGTTGTTTTCATACTCACCACGCTTGCAACGCTGTTATTCTTTTATGCTGCTCTCAGAAATTCAAAGAATACACGTGTAAAAACAAAATCAAATATTATTTTTCTTTGCCTTGTCGCCTGGCTGATCATACAGGCTGCAATCAGCCTTAATGGTTTTTATCTTGATAACAAAACCATTCCGCCAAAATTTGTGCTGGCAGTGGCACCACCTTTACTCGCAATCATTATTTTATTTATGACAAAGGCAGGGAAAAAATTTATTGATAGTTTGCCGCTTATTCATCTTACCTGGCTGCATATAGTAAGAATACCGGTTGAGCTGGTTTTGTACCTGCTTTTCTTAAACAGGGCAGTTCCTGAACTGATGACTTTTGCAGGGCGCAACTTCGATATACTTGCAGGCATCACAGCGCCATTTGTTGCTTACTTCGGGCTGCAGCAAAAAAATTTCTCAAAAAAATTTATCCTCGTATGGAATTTTATCGGTCTTACCCTTTTGCTGAACATCGTGATCAATGCCATATTATCTGCGCCGTTTGCATTTCAGCAATTCGCTTTTGACCAGCCCAACATCGCTATTTTATATTTCCCCTTTAACTGGTTGCCTGCATTCATAGTTCCGGCGGTTTTATTTTCACATCTCGTAGCGATAAGAAGATTGACGGGGAGAAATAGGTAAACCGACGTTGCGAATTGCTTTTAAGAATAAAATGCAAACACTCATGAACGGATAAACATGTTCGGACTAAAAGAAAAAGATATTGAAAATATTAGCATTTTATAAAATTTAATTTTCAACAAAAAATCATTTTTATGAGCAACACAAATTATCCTTCCGCAGAGGGACAAGAACCTCAATCAAATTCAAAGGATAACCGCAAGATCATTTACGGCATATTAATAGTCGTCCTCGGCACATTACAAGCTGTCCTCTACATATTAATAACCGCCCTTTTAGTGTGGGGATATGTTATTTATGACAAAAGTAAATCTACAGAAACCATTACACAATTACAAACACAATATTCCAATGTAGATTCAGCACGCAATATAGTGCAACAGGAATATAATGAAGCCCTCGCCAGGATGGATTCATTGACCGGAAGCAATACGAAATTATCTGGGGAGCTTGGAGAGCGGAAAGAAGAGATTGACAAATTGAAAGCAAATATTAAAAAAGAGCTGAGCAGGAAAGATGCGAACCTGGAAAATGCCAGGAATATGATTAAGGAATTGAACGGTAAGATCAATGATCTGCTTACCCAGGTAGAACAATTAAAACAGGAAAATCAGCAACTGACGGTTTCTAACCAGCAACTAAAAAGACACGCTTACGGCACAAAAACAAGTAGTTGAACAAACCCTTTCTGCTACCCAGGCCGAGAAAGCACATGTAGAAGATGTAGGATCTACCTTGCACGCATCCAACATCAATATAGCAGCTATTGATATAAAGGGAAGCGGGAAAGAAAAAACCACTACCACTGCAAAACGTGTTGATCTTTTCAGAATATCATTTGATCTCGATGAAAACCGGATATCGCCCAGCGGCGCAAAAGATTTATACGTAATAGTTACCGGTCCTGATGAAAGGCCAATCACTATTCCTTCGAGCAGCAGTACATTTGAGACACGTGATGAGGGTGAAAAAACATACACCAATAAGGTAACAGTTCAATATGAGCAGGGTAAACGCACTCCGGTAAGCTTCGACTGGAAGCCTGAAGCAGGCAAATATCAAACGGGTGATTATAAAATTCAGATTTATCAGAATGGCTACAAGATTGGTGAAGGAACAAAGGCTTTAAAGAAAGGCGGATTATTCAGCTAATTTCAATCTCCTATATATTGTACGCTTATTTTTTTAATGAACTCCTGCCTTCGGCGGGGGTTTTATTTTTATATATAGCCAAACATTTTCTACATTAGAAGCATGATTCAACAATGGGTAAATGGCAGAACAATCCTGTTTCTTGTCGCTATATGTATTGTAACCGGTACACTTTTTTATTCCCGCTATTTATCTGAAAAAATTGCAGCCGATGAAAAGCAAAAAGTAGAAACATGGGTAGAAGCGCAAAGGACCATAATGAATGCAACAGATCAGACCAGTCTTAATCTTGCTGCGAAAATATCGTCGGAAAACAGGGATATTCCTATAATCGAGACTGATGAAAATGACAGCATTAACAGCAGCAATTGTGTAAATCTGGATACTGTAAAGATGAAGACGCACAGCAATTATCTTACACAGGAACTGGAGAAATTTAAAAAACTTCACGAGCCAATCACTCTTGTCATCAGCGAAAAACCATACACAGCCAATAAATATTATTACGGAGAAAGCATGTTGCAGCAGGAGGTTCGCTATTATCCTATTGTTCAACTTTTAGTAGTAAGTCTATTTATCATTATCACCGTTATTGCCCAGCGAGCCAGCTACAGAGGCATGCAAAACCAGCTTTGGGCAGGAATGGCCAAAGAAACAGCGCATCAACTAGGTACACCCGTTTCCAGCCTGAAAGGATGGATTGAAATGCTGCGGGAAATGCCCGGGAATGAAAAACTGACTGCGGAAATGGAAAAAGATGTGGGCCGTCTTGAATTGATAACCGATCGCTTTGGAAAAATAGGCAGTCAACCGCATCTCGAAGAAAAAAACCTGGTGGAGCAGGTAAAGAATATGGTAGAATATATAAGAAAAAGAGCAGGGGCAAAAGTTGATTTCAGAATTGAAACTCATGGCGAGGAAAGCATTCCGGCCATGATCTCACCACCTTTGTTTGACTGGGTCATGGAAAATCTGCTCAAAAACTCTCTTGACGCAATGGAAGGAAGGGGCACAATCAGCATTCACTTACATGATGCGGCCACGCAGGTGCTGATTGATGTTGTTGACACCGGTAAAGGTATTGCCAAAGCAAACCTGCAAAAGGTTTTTGATCCCGGGTTTACGACTAAAAAAAGAGGGTGGGGGCTTGGGTTAACACTCACCAAACGAATAATAGAGCAGTATCACAAAGGTGCTATTTATGTAAAGTCTAGTGAAGCAGGCAAAGGCACTACAATAAGGATTGAACTGAATAAATAATAGTGGGCCTTTCTTTAACAGGATTATTTGTACATCACTTACATTTGCAGTCCCATAAAGCACAAGTGGTGAAATTGTCTGGATGCCTTAACCAGTTATATGTATCCAAAATTTAAACAATATTGATTGAAGACTATAAAATATGCCCAGGTGGTGAAATTGGTAGACACGCTACTTTGAGGTGGTAGTGCCTTAACCGGTGTGCTGGTTCGAATCCAGTCTTGGGCACAAAAGGTTGAAGCGGAAAACTTCAGCCTTTTTCATTATTTTCAATTTCTGAAAAAGATTTATTTACATACGCTTTCTGTGTTGCGAAGCGGGGAGAAGAAAAAGTTTCTCTCGTTGATTTTTTTTAGTCTTCTGATCAGCCTCGCAGATATATTCTCCCTTACTGCACTGTTGTTCGTGATTAAATTTTATACTGATATTTCTTTCAGCTTCAACTTTTCTTTTTTGCCTTCCTGGTTGGTGGACAGGCAATCCGTTTTGCCCGTCACAGTTTTGCTGGCAGTTTTTATAGTAAAAAATGTTGCTGGCTTTTTAGTATATAAAGCGCAATACAGGTTTGTGTATGGTGTTGCGTCAAGGATATCCGGCGCAAATCTTTTGCAATATCTTGAAGGTTCTTATTCAGATTATGTACATACAGATTCTGCGGTACACATTAGGAAAATAAGCCAGCAACCAATTGAGTTTGCACATTATGTACTTTCCGGGGTGCAGCAAATCATTACAGAAGCGATACTCATTGCCATTGCGATGATCGCAATACTGCTGTACAATGTAAAATTATTCTTGCTGCTCTCGGCCATCTTCACGCCTGCTGCACTTCTTCTTTCCTGGTTTTCCAGGCAAAGGCTGATACAGGCGAGAGCGCATATAAAAACTATTAATGAGCAGACGCTTCAATATCTTAAAGAAGCTATCGCAGGATATATAGAAAGCAATATCTATGATAAAGAAGCTTTTTTTTCAGAACGATATTCCCCAAGCCAGCAATCGTTGAATAGATATCTTGCTGACCTGCACGTCACACAAGGCCTGCCATCCCGCATGTTTGAAGTTTTTGCCTTATGTGGCCTTTTTGTTTTGATTGTTATCAATAAACTTTTTGGAAGCGAGGCTTATGTTGATATCATTACCATTGGCGCTTTTATGGCAGCAGCTTATAAAATCATTCCGGGTGTAATAAAAATTATCAACCTGGGCGGGCAGGTAAAAACATATTCTTTTACTGTGCATGATTTAGTCAACAACGTTAAGTCTCCAAAAAAAGAGAGTCCTGAAAGAACTGATGAACCCCTTCATTCGATTTCCCTCAGGAATATTTCTTTTTCATATAAACATGAACCTGTTCTTTCAAATTTCAACCTCAGCATACAGAAAGGTGATTTTATCGGGATCAGCGGAAAATCCGGTATCGGTAAAACCACAATCATTCATTTATTACTTGGATTTTTATTACAGGATGCCGGAGAAATTATTATTAATGATAATTTGACTGATGCAGATACCCGGAAAAAATATTGGAGAGAAATTGCTTACCTGAAGCAACAACCTTTTCTCATACACGATTCGGTTGTAAAAAATATTACGCTTGATGAAAATGATTATGATGAACTGAAATTAGAGCAAATCCTGCATGCTTCCGGTTTAGCTGAAATGATACGAACATTTCCTGAAGCAATGCATGCCATTATCAAAGAAAATGGCAAAAACATCAGTGGCGGGCAAAGACAACGCATTGCCTTTGCGAGAGCCTTATATAAAGATGCTGAGCTTATTATTTTAGATGAGCCTTTCAGCGAACTTGATATATTGGCTGAACGACAACTGCTCGATTGTTGCAAACAGCTTTCACAAAGCGGTAAAATTATCATCCTCATTACGCACAATAAGGAAAATTTATCTTATTGTACAAAAGTTATTTTATTGGATGAATAAACAGGACACATTGGTTATACTAAGTCCCGGATTTCCTGCGGATGAAGCAGATTCTGCCTGCCTTCCTGCGCAGCAGGTATTTGTGAATTCCCTTAAAAAAAATTTCCCGCAACTCCGGATTATAATATTTGCATTCCAGTATCCTTATGTAAAGTCAAAATATTGGTGGTATGGTAATGAAGTCATAAGCTTTAATGGCAAAAATAAAATACGATTGCGCAGGCTTTCGCTTTGGCTCAGTGTATGGAAAACTTTAAGGCGTCTGCAAAAGGAAAATAATATCATTGGTTTGCTCAGTTTCTGGTGTGGTGAATGTGCCTTTATTGGTAAATATTTTGGGAAAGTGTATCATATAAAATTTATTGGCTGGATAACCGGTCAGGATGCAAAAAAGGGGAATCGCTACATTACCGTCATCAGGCCTGAACCTGCTGAAATCGTTGCATTGTCTGATTTTCTTGCTAATGAGTTTTATAAGAATTACAAAGTACGGACATCTGCTGTGATTCCGAATGGAATTGATCCAAACTTGTTTGGTAAACCACAAAAGGAGAAAGACATTGACATTCTCGGCGCCGGTTCACTTATACCCTTAAAGCAATATAATATTTTCATTGAAGTCATTGCTGCGATCAGGAAGAGTTTTCCTTCGCTCTGTGCTATGCTTTGCGGTGATGGCCCGGAGAAAACCAAACTGGCTGACCTGATTGAAAAAAATGATCTTGGAAATAATTTTTTGTTTGCCGGGGAAATACCACATAAAGAAGTGCTGCAAACGATGCAGCGATCAAAAATTTTTCTGCACACCTCCTCTTATGAAGGTTTCAGTACCGTTTGCCTTGAAGCATTATATGCAGGCGCACACGTGATTAGTTTTTGTAAACCAATGCATCGTGAAATAGCGCACTGGCATATTGTTTCTGGAAAAGAAGAAATGATAGACAAAGCTTTTCAGTTGTTATATGACCCTTCAACTGAGTATGAATCTATATTGGCTTATTCAATGGATGAAAGTGCAAGAACAATGATGAAATTATTCGGGGTCATTTAATCGTAATAGATACATT
>JAHEZC010000053.1 GCA_023251275.1 Parafilimonas sp.
TCCTTTTTCTTCCGCTAATTTTTTTGCCAGCGGAGATGCAATAATTCTTCCTTCATTAACTATCTGCTTCGCTGCTGCAGCATCATTTGCAGAAACGACCGGATCAGGAGGAATTGCTGTTCCTTCATTGCCTCCTTTTACTGAAGAGGAAGCAACTGCTGAGACAATCGCACTTATATCCAATCCTTCTTTGCCGATTATACATAACAGGTCATTTACAGCGATTTTCTCTCCTGCCCTGGCTCCCTGGTATAATAATTTCCCTTCTTTGTAACTTTCCAATTCCATGGTGGCTTTATCGGTTTCAATTTCTGCCAGCACTTCTCCTTTCTTCACATCATCGCCTAAATTTTTTAACCAGGAAACAACAACACCTTCCGTCATAGTATCGCTTAAACGGGGCATCAGTACCACTTCTTCCAGTGATGAAATATCTGCCTGGGAAGATTCCTTTTTCAAATCTTTTGTTGCTGTATGAGATGAAATTTCGCTGATTGGGGTTTGCACATCATTGGCTTTGGGTTGTTGATTGCTTTCTGCCGGCTTATTATTATTTCCGGAATATTGAGCTACCAAAGCATTTACATCTTCCCCAGGCTTTCCAATAATAGCAAGCAGATCATTCACCTGCAGTTTATCCCCATTTTGCCCGCCTGTATGCAGAAGTATGCCTTCCTGGTAACTCTCCAGTTCCATGGTAGCCTTATCAGTTTCGATTTCTGCCAGCAAATCACCCTTCTTTACACCATCCCCGACATTTTTATGCCATGCAGCAATCACTCCTTCGGTCATCGTATCACTTAAACGCGGCATTAAAATCACTTCAGCCATAAATCAATTTCGAATTATAAATTAATAATTACGATTTCAACATATCAGCACCAATCAAGATGCTTTTAATAATGAGCCGTGAAATTACAGCAAAATGACTAATTCATCACATTACACTTAATTAGTTTCAACCAGGGAGCTATTTACAGGTTTATTTTGCCCTCATGCAAATAAAAATCAGATGGATATTTAACTCTACAAAAAGACGAAAAATTATTAATTGTGAGTAGTGAGCGGGAATGGTGAGTGTTATCTTGCAGGCTCGAGTTTTGCGATCTTTCCATCTGCTCCTGCAAGAAAAACAGTATCGCCTTTTTTTGCTTTCTGGCATACATGAAAGCTTTGATTGGAGATGAGTTTCCAGTTCATCCCGCTGTCATTGGAAATATCCACACCACTTGTGCCGCAGGTAATGAGTTTATCTTCTGTAATATAAGCCACACAACTGCGATAGCCGTGGGGCGGGGTTTCAGGCATTATAAAATTAGGCATGCTGTCTTTTTGAAAGCGGATGATAACACAATTATTTTGTGAAATAGTATCATTCTTAAAATCGCCGCCAACAATTACTGCAGTCTTATTAGTATAAATACTGATAGAATTTGCACCTTGCGATTCCGAGCCTTGTAGAATATCCAGTTCAAAAGGTTTACCAGTAATTATCACTCTTGATTTTTTCCCACCTGTTACAAAAATTGGAAATGAAACATCTCCGTGTTTGACAATTTTAATATTTGAACCACTTGCAGCAAAAAAAGCTTCGCCTTCAAAAAGTGAAACTTTCATAAATTTATTAGCGTACCATGTTTCTCCATCATCAATTGTCGTAGCAAAAAACGCAGTACCATTAATAGGGTCACCAATTACTGCACCTACACCATCAAAATCCATTGCATCTAAAAACATTCCTTTGGTAGTATCTTCAAAAACTTTATACCAGCTTTGTCCGCCGTCTTTTGTTTTTAAAATAATTGCAGGCTCTGCTATTGCCATTATCAATGCAGCGTTCTCATCAAATGCTTCTATATCACGGAAGTCACGCAGCTCATAGCCTTTCACTGTGAGCCATTCAAAAGTTTTCCCTCCATTTGTTGAACGTACAACTGCACCATTACTCCCGCTTGCCCAGATCACGTTATCATTTACTATACTCAATCCGCGCAGAGAAGTTTTGTGACCACTGTCAAGAATAGTAATATAATCCTGAGCATTACTCAGATGACAGCATAAAAGAAAATATATCAGTACGACAATTAATCTTGGCATGAAATGATTTCAGAAGATAAATGTAGAATGTAAAATATAAAACACAAAATGCAAAACCTGAAACAGATGAACTTTTGGAACTTTGTGAACATGTGAACTACCCAAACCCGTGAACAGCAACTTTGAACTTTAAACCTTAAACCTTAAACGTTTCTTCAACGCTTCAAACACATTAAAAACAATCGGGCATCTTCCATAATTATCAATCACGCTGAATAAACGGGAGGTGAAGCCTGGCTTATGCAAATGAGGAAATTCTCTGCAATCATTTGGCCTTGCTTCATAAACTGTGCATTTATTTTCATCGAGAAAATGACAGGGGATTTTGTTGAATATATTTGTTTGGTCTTCGGCAGACTTTTCTACAAATTTTTTTTCAAAATCTTCTTTGGTGATCCCAAGATGCTTTGAAAGCCTTGTCGTGTCAGCCTTTTCAAGCGTGATCATTAAACTGCGGCAACAATTGCCGCATTGAGTGCAATCAATCTGCGCAGAGATATCTTCATTCAGGCGATGAACTATAGCATCAACTTTTTTATCATCTTTCCCTTTTAAAAAACTCCGGAAGTCATAATTCTCTTCCTCCCTTTCCGTAGCAAGATTTGCAATTAAAGTAAGATCACGGATAATATTCATAGCAGCAACAAAGGATACTTAAAAATATCAGATAATTGTAAAACAAAATTAAACAAGGTTTAAACAAGCCAGCCTGAAACCAAAGTTTATCAAAGCTCTATCACCAGCCTTACTTTATCATTCATATATGGACCACCTGGATAGTCTGCAGTATAATCGAGATTGATCCAGTAGTCGCCATTGTTTTCATGATAGTAAATTCTGTGTATGTCATAATCCTGGAAAAGTTGAATGATAGCCTGTTGTAATACATCGAATTTTTTTTTGTTTCCCACATACATTTCAGGATACATGTGCCCATCCACAATCACTATTCTGCATCTTGCACCGATGCTCATCATACAGCTTGCCATCAAAATACTGTGGTCGTCACAATCGCCTCCCAACCCATTCAAAATAGTTTCTCTTGGTGTGGCATAATATTCATCTTTCTGTGCATCAGGCACATATTTGAAATTCACATTGACGTATTTGAATAATGAAAAATAACGTGTGAGCAGGCCATATTTTATTTCATATTCTTTAAAATACTGCAGGGAATGCTCTACAGAGAAATTACGAACGACACTGTCCTGGAATTGCACTTTTTCTTTTACAAGCCTTGTTGTTTTGCCATATACATTTTCAAACAAATGAGGATTAAGGCTGAGTGCATCCGCTTCTTTTTGCTCACGTACTGTCCAGGTTTGTTTCACCAATGATTTATAATCGTTGAATACATTATTAAATGTGTACCGGTCGCGGAACTGGTTAAACAGGAGCAATGCAAACAATACAATAAAGACGGCAAAAACCATCGGCTTTATCAGCCAGGTTAAAAGACGCACAAAAATGATAGATACAATGATGGCAAGAATTAAATCAATATTCCACTCACCGAGCATTACGGGTTGAATAAACCTGCATATAAAAGGCGCCAACGGTATAATGATGAGAATACCCGTTATCTGCGTAAGAATTTCCCTGGTAGTTCTGTAGTGTTTTCCTGCGTGTGAAACTGCCATGGTCTAAAGCTATACAGCCTGTTTAGTTGCGATGCTTTCAGAATGTTAAATTATCAATAGCCGCAAAATTACACAGAAGAAGTTTTATCCACATCAACAACAGTTTTGTAGAAAAGAAAACTTGATATAAGGCAATTTTCATGGTTAAATTTGCAGGTTGATTTGGCGGATGGCAAATGCTTAAATTCCTGGTGGCGGATCTTCATGACCGGTGACCACTGATTTAATGAATTCCTGACTTAAATGACTTAATGACTTTTTATGGCCGAAGTAAAAGATAAACTGTTATTTGAATACAACGAAGAAAGTATAAAAAGTCTTGACTGGCGAGAGCATATCCGTTTGCGTCCGGGGATGTACATTGGTAAGCTTGGTGATGGATCTTCACCTGACGATGGTATTTATGTGTTGCTCAAGGAAGTGATTGATAACTGCATTGATGAACACACCATGGGTCACGGAAGGCATGTTGATATTACTATAAAAGGCAATACTGTTACTGTGCGTGATTATGGGCGCGGCATTCCGTTGGGTAAAGTCGTTGATGTAGTGAGCAAAATAAATACCGGCGCAAAATATGACAGCAGGGTCTTTCAGAAAAGTGTGGGATTAAATGGAGTTGGTTCAAAAGCTGTAAATGCACTGAGTAATTACTTTAAAGTGGAAAGCTTTCGTGAAGGCAAGGTAAAGGCAGCAGAATTTGAACACGGCCTGCTGATCAAAGAATATAAAGAAGCAAAAACGGATGAAGGGAATGGTACACTCATCACGTTCATTCCTGATGAAGCTTTCTTCCGCAATTTTCATTTCAGGCACGACTATCTCGAGAATCAGTTATGGAATTATTGTTACCTCAATGCAGGGCTTGTCATTAACCTCAACAACAAGAGATTTGTCAGCAAAAATGGATTGCTTGACCTGCTGCAACGCAAGACGAATGAAGATGAAATTCGTTACCCCATCATTCACCTGAAGGGAGTAGATATTGAAGTGGCTCTTACACATAACAATGATTATGGGGAAGAAATTTTTTCTTTTGTAAATGGCCAATACACCACGCAGGGCGGTACGCACCAGCAGGCATTCCGCGAAGCTTTTGTAAAAACCATCCGTGATTTCTATAAAAAAGATTATGATGCGGCAGATATACGCCAGAGTATTGCAGCGGCCATATCTGTGCGAATCCAGGAACCCGTATTCGAGAGCCAGACAAAAACCAAACTCGGCTCGCAGGCTGTATATGAAGGCGGGCCAAGCGTGAAAAATTTTATTGCAGATTTTTTTGCAAAGGAACTGGATAATTACCTGCACCGTAATCCCCAAACAGCGGAAGCGCTGAAGAAAAAAATTGAGCAGAGTGAAAAAGAGCGTAAAGAATTAAGCGGTATCAGGAAGCTTGCCAATGAAAGAGCAAAGAAAGCTAACCTCCATAATAAAAAACTCAGGGACTGCCGTTATCATTATAATGATGAACCAACCGGAAAAGATAAAAATATCATTCTCGAAAAGCAGAAGGAAAGCACCATTTTTATCACGGAGGGAGACAGTGCCAGCGGCTCTATCACCAAAGCAAGAAGCGTGGAAACACAGGCTGTATTCAGTTTGCGGGGCAAGCCATTGAACTCCTTCGGACTCACAAAGAAAGTAGTATATGAGAATGAAGAATTCAATTTGCTCCAGCACGCTTTGAACATTGAAGATGGACTGGAAGGCCTGCGTTATAATAAAATTGTGATTGCCACGGATGCAGACGTGGATGGCATGCATATACGGTTGCTGCTGATGACATTCTTTCTGCAGTTTTTTCCTGACCTCGTTAAACAAAATCATGTATATATACTCGATACGCCATTATTCCGTGTACGCAATAAACAGGAAACCATTTATTGTTATGATGAAACGGAAAAACAAAATGCTATTAAGAAATTGACAGGCAAACCTGAGATTACCCGCTTTAAAGGCTTAGGTGAAATATCACCTGAAGAGTTCGAGGCTTTCATAAGTGATGATGGCATAAAGCTACAGCCTGTAATACTCGAAGCAGGCGATCATATTCAAAACCTGCTGGGATATTATATGGGGAAGAATACGCAGGAAAGACAGGAATTTATTATTGAAAATTTGAAGGTGGAATTAGATCTGGCGGAAGAATTGGAAAATTAAAAGTATAAGCAGAAAAAATAATTATATGAGTTTCATATAAAGTACGATTGTCAAGAACTTGTATTACAGATTGGTTATCCTCATTGTTCCGCGAATAACGTATCAGGTAAACTTCCAAATGTCTTCACAAAGAAGAAAGTCGAATGTTTTGATATGATCTTTCAAAATCAATTCTGCCATCATATTTGGACGAATGTAACAATAATAAACACCGTCCAAGGGATTTAATTTAACTGTATATCCTTTAAAATGGCCCGGGAGAAATGTAGAATTAATACCATATTTATTTTCAGTTTTAGTATTTTTTCTTTGTACATCATTCAAAATTATTGCGATATGAGGAACCGATGTTTCTGTAAGGCGACAATAAAGAAATTTATCAATAAATATTTTGTCAAGACGGTCTTTGCTGGATGTTTTAATTGCTCCTAATAATTTTAATTCGGCATTAATTTTTACAATCAAATCATGTTGGTAACTCATTTTAAATATTTGCTCACCATTAACCATTACCGGTATCTGAACTATCCCCGCATGGCATGCCACACCAACTTCACGGATAATAAGGCGAATAAAATGTTCAAATAAATTCCCGTTTATCTTTCTTGCCTTATTCGATTTGCCGGGTGGCAGTGCATCCAATGCTGCACCGATAGATTGCTGAATCGTATACACAATTTCATTAATTGATCTGCGGTCTGCGATATTATCCTTTAAATCTTTTGCATTTTTCAGGGAAGCCTGAAATAAAAGTTTTTTCTTTTCAAAATTATCAGCAGTATAAAACAATTTAGAATTGACGGGACGAGTAATTTGATAGCTCCCCCAGTTATCATACTGGGAAAATTGATAGTGGGTTTCATTTTGTGAAATGATTCTTGCCTGCAAATTTTTTTCGATATAAGCAAGATAGTTCGAACAAAATTCTACATATCCATCAAGAGTTCGAAAACGATTTTTGTCAGTAGCAAAATCTAGAATATCAATGAGGTTTATCTTATGGAATTTCTTCTTTTCATATTTTCGAAATCATATTTAATCCATTTTTCAACAGGCCATTCTTCAACTAATTCTAATCGTTCAATAGCCCAATCTAAATATTCAGAAGATATATCACATCCATTCCACTTCCGTTGCAATTGCTCTGCGCAAACAGCAGTTGTACCGGAACCCATAAAAGGGTCAATTATTAAATCGCCGACATTAGAAGAAACTAAAATTAATTTCCGCAATAGTTCTTCGGGTTTTTGAGTTGGATGAGGAGTTTTTTCGTGCATGCCATTACATGTAGTAGGAATTTCAATTACATCTTTGGGCTTAGCTCCATTTGGATTTGGCTCCCAGATATGTTCAGAATAAGGAATACGGATACTATCCGCATTAAAAACAAAATCCTTTGTTTTTCGAAAATGCAAAATGCTTTCGTGGCTGCGCCCCCAATCATTGCCTAAATTTGCTTTGTTTTATAGTGCCAGATAATCCAGCGGAGACCTTTAAATTTTTTTAAACATGGAGAAACAATATCCGCGATAATCTCCGAAAAACCACAAACATATAAAGTACCTGTAGATTTTAAAACTCTTGCTGACTGCTCGATCCAAGACATGCTCCACTCCAGGTATTTTTCATGAGTTTCAAAACTATCCCAATTAGCTTTCCGTATGTTGTATGGCGGGTCGGCAAAAATAAGATCAACCGAATTCTTATTTAATTTCTTCAACCACTCAATACTGTCTCCCATCCACAGTTCACCATTTTGATGTTTATAAAATAACTCGGGGTGGTGCGATGTATGCAAATCGGTATTTATTTCCTGCTTTTCACCTTTTTTTCCACCTTTCCGAAGAAATTTATAAAATCTTTATTTCTGGTAAACATTTTCATGACTTTTTAAATTAAACCTGCCTGTCAAAAATAACATTTTCAAATTGACATTGGGTATTGGCGAGAAACTACTTATTAACTTTTCGGCTTTCCTTTAATGTTACAAATTGATAGCAATTTCTCTTAACCTCATTTGTCCTCTCACCATTTTTAACTGAAAAAAATTCTTTCTATCCGCTTTGGCACTTTCATTGTTGCAAATTGGATTGCTTCAATGTATTGTTTAATATTTAAAAACGGTGGTTATTTGTCAATCATCAGAAAAGATAGCGGAAACAGGTTTTCTGGCATGCTTGCCAATGTTGTTTTTAAGCAGATGGATCAAATGTTTTTAAACTGATAACCTTCCCTGCTGAAATGCGCCAGTACTTTCGGCAGTGCATAACTCATTCTATCCCATGCTTTGTCACTGTCATGCAAAAGAATAATGGAGCCGGGCTTTCCATGCAGAATAACATTTTGCAAACAACGCTGCGGAGAAATCTTTGAATCAAAGTCGCCACTGAGAACTGACCACATGACGATCGTGAAAGGTGAAAGGTGAGACGTGAGAAGTGTGTGATGAGTGGTGAGTGGTGAGTGGTGAGTTTCCGTTTCATTCTTCTTAGACCATTCACCATTCGGCATTGACCATTGACTTTTCACATCCTGCAACAACTTTGCCTGGAATCTTGTAATCCTTCCATAAGGCGGGCGGAACAGGTCACTGTCAATATATTTTGCTGCTTCAAAAATATTTTTCAGATATGCTTCATCTGGCGTCTTCAATCCGTTTAAATGGTTGTATGTGTGGTTGCCGGTTTTATGACCCTCATCAAGGATTTTTTTGTAAATATCTGTGTGCTGGGATACATTTTTACCGATACAAAAAAAAGTCGCTTTTGCATTGTATTGCTTCAATTGCTCGAGCACAAAAGGTGTAACAACCGGGTTTGGTCCATCATCAAAAGTTAAGTAAATAATTTTTTCTTCCGTAGGTTTTTCCCATACAAGAGAAGGATATAATTTTCTGAATACCCAAGGCGTTTTGACGGGATAAAACATGGTGCAAAAATAAAAAAAGATAAAGGTTTTGGAAATTTTGGAGGTTTGTGATTATATAAAAAACCTCAATTCGACTTTTGAAATTTATGTTGGATAAACATCCCGGATTTGCAGTATAGTTATTTCAACTCCTCAGTATCAAACCTGTCCACACTTTGAATGCCATTCAACAATTTCAGGCGGTTCACCAATTCATCGAGTTCTTCTTTATCATGCACAAATACTTTAATTGATCCCTCGAACAAACCTTCCAAGCTTTCGATCGTAAGCGCCGCAATATTTATCTTCATCTCGCCGCTGATGATATTGGTAATTTTATTGATCACACCCACGTCATCCAAACCAATTATTTTTAAACCTGTTAAGAAAGAAATTTCCTTGTTCTTTGCCCATTTTGTTTTTACAATGCGATGGGCATAGTTGGCCATCATCTGGGCCGCATTAGGGCAGTTAGTACGGTGAATAATGAGCCCCTTGCCTGTGCTTACAAATCCAAACACATCATCCCCGGGAATCGGGTTACAGCATTTGGCAAGAGAATATTTTATTTTATCACTGCTCTCGCCAAAGATGATGAGCTCACCTTCTTTCTTCTGAGTTTGCCTGGTTTCTGTTTCATGTTTTATCTCGATAACAGTCTTTACAGGTTTGGGCTGCTCAAGTTTGTCACCAAGCACATGAAAGTCTTTTAGTTCTTTCAGGTCAATGGCTTTAACCGCAATGTTGTAAAACAGGTCTAGTTGCGAGGGTACTTTATAAAA
>JAHEZC010000558.1 GCA_023251275.1 Parafilimonas sp.
CAAAAATGTTTCAAAAAATAAAAATTGCGGATGAATGGATGAACGGCGTACATGTTTACAGAAAAAATTTCAGGCGCTGGCATTTTCCGCTTATCAGGCTTGCTGCTTTGATTCTGTATAAATTTTTTAAAACATCCCTGCCTTTTTCGATTGGAAAATTGAAATGGGGTATTGATTCGCCGCCAATTATTAAAGCTATGAATCAAACCACTGCAGATGTTATCATGGTAACCACTGCGGGGTATAATTTTTGTGATTATCCTTTATGGAGAGATAAGTTACCAAATCCAAAACCTTTTGTCTTATATGGCTCTATACATTTCCGCCCTGGGCTTGGGATACACAAGTATTTAATAGAGCAGGCGAAATTGGTTGACATTTATATAGCCAATACCGGGTTTGAAAAAAAAAAATTGATGGAGCTTGGTCTCGATTCTTCAAAAATTGTTGTGGCAGGCACCGGGGTGACCATTTCAGATTTTACATGCCATAGAGATGAAATTGATCAATTTAAAGAAAATAATGGGATTGGGGAGGAAGATATTGTAATTGGTTATATCGGCAGGCTTAAAAAAGGTAAAGGTTTGGACATATTGATGGATGCCCTTATACGACTTATGGAGATTTATGCCAATATCAGAATAATCATAGCAGGAGAATCAACTGAGTATGTGGCTGAGTTAAAGAGTATCATAACAACTTATCAACTTCCTGTTATATTGATCGAAGATTTTGATAACAGTGAAAAAGCAGTGCTGTATAATGCGATGGATATTTTCGTAATGCCTTCCGCCAGTGAATCTTTTGGCGTTGTTTTCCTGGAAGCATGGTCGGCCAAAAAACCTGTCATTGGAGCAAATATAGGAGCCGTAGCTTCTTTGGTGCAACATGAGTATAATGGACTCTTATTTGAACCCGGGAATTCAGAAAGCTTGTTAGAGCAATTAAATGCACTGGTTACAAATAAACGTTTAAGAAATCAATTGGGAATAAATGGTTTTGACCAAGTAAAAAATGAATACAGTTGGGAGAAGATTGCAACTGCTTACAGGGAGACGTATTTATTGGCAATCGAAAATTTTACTGCAAAAAGAGAATCGGTAATTGAATGAAAATATTACATGTAACACAGAATTACTTCCCCTCCATCGGCGGCACACAGCATACCATGAAAGAAGTTTCGGATTTTCTGCATAGCACCTATCACGATGAGGTAACAGTCTATACAAGTGATTCTTATTTTGGTCCCAATAGATTTGCGTATAAGAAAATTACGCCGTCTGAAGAATGGGTGAACGGTGTATTTGTAAAGCGCTTTAATTTCTTCAAAAGACATAAGAAGCCATTACATTATTTTTTTAAATTCACCAACCGGGCGTTTAAAGTTTCGATGCCCTTTTCTGTACAAAATATTTACAATGGGCCTTTCTCACCGGCAATGTTCAGGGCTTTACAGAAAACAACAGCAGATGTAATAGGAGCTTCGTCTATTAGTTACCTATTTGCGGATTATCCAATATGGAGAAAACATTCTGCAAACCCAAAACCATTCGTGTTATATGGGGCTCTTCATTTGAACGAGGAAAGTGCTGTGCCGGAACAGTTTTTACAAAGAGTTAAAAATTGTGAGTATTACATTGCAAATACTTCTTTCGAAAAAGATTTCCTTGTTAAAAAAAATATTGACAATGAAAAAATTGTGGTGCTTGGTGCAGCAACAGGTTTATATAAATATAGATCAATATTAAATGAAACTTATCAGTTAAAACAAAATTATGGATTCAAAGAAGAAGATATTTTAATAACATTTATTGGCCGTCAGGAAGGTACTAAAAATATACAATTGTTAATAGATGCATTTTCTGTGCTCGCTGAAAAATATAGCTATTTAAAATTAATTATTGCAGGAGCTGAAGGTTCTTTTTCACGGAATCTCAGAAATATTTCCTTAAATAATGATAAGATTAATGTATTTACTAATATTACTGAGGGTGATAAAAGTAATATTATAGCGATAAGCGATTTGATTGTATTGCCTTCTGCCAGCGAATCTTTCGGCGTAGTTTTTCTCGAAGCCTGGTGTTTTTCAAAACCTGTTATTGGTGCAAATATTGGCGCTGTGGCTTCTATTATTGATCATGGTTACGATGGATATTTATTTGAACCTGATAATCTCTGCGACCTGGCTAATTGTATGGAAGTACTGATATTAGATAAATATAAGCGTTGGAACTTTGGATTGGCTGGATACGAAAAAGTTCAGAAGTATTATACATGGGAAAAAGTTGCTGGTGGTTTCCGCAAAGTATATCAGCTTGCTATTGATAAATTTAACAGCACTTTAAAATATGAAAATACTTCCCCATAGCAGCAAATTATTCTAAGACGCTTCAATGTAGTTTTCGACTAAATATTGTGAAATGAAATTTGATATAGTCAGAAAGAAAGTTAAGGATATACCTTATATCTCCGAAATCAATGCGAAACAACTTTATGAATTTATTATTCGCAACAAATTAATTAATTGCCTGGAATTAGGTTTTGCACACGGTGTTGCAAGCTGCTATATCGCCGCA
>JAHEZC010000054.1 GCA_023251275.1 Parafilimonas sp.
CGAAAAACTTTACAGTAGTAAATACTCCCCAGCAAACCGATCGTTTATTTTATGGAAAACTAAATATTGATACGCATATCAAACTGAGCGGAGACATGGAATCTCCTGCAGCAAACGCTGCACTTCGTATAAATAAAATAACAGATTTTACAATGATGCTTCCGAACAGCAACCCGGAAGTACAGGAACGTGAAGGCATTGTAAGATTTGTTGACAAAGATCATCCGGATACTATTACTGCACAAACGATCTATGATTCTTTAAATCAATCTTCCATAAAAGGAATGGATGTGACGGCAACAATTATCACAGACAGTTCTGCAAAACTCACTTTAGTAATTGATGAAAGAAATGGCGATGCGTTAACTATGCAGGGACAGGCCAATTTAGCAGGAGGTATTGATAAAAGCGGAAAAGTAAGCCTAACCGGAAATTATCAGCTTACGCATGGCTCATACCAGGTTTCATTAAGTGTGTTAAAAAGAAAATTTGAAATACAACCCGGAAGTGTGATTACATGGACAGGAGATCCTGCTTTGGCAATTGTGGATATCAATGCAGTATATAATGCCAAAACACCTCCGATAGACCTGGTAATGCAGCAACTGGGCGGAAGGTCACAGGAAGAAATTACCCGCTATAAACAACCATTGCCTTTTCAGGTGATTTTAAAAATGCAGGGTGAATTACTGAAGCCTGTTATCACGTTTGATATTACACTGCCGCAGGATGATCTTTCGCAGTGGCCCGAAGTGGCTGCAAGACTGCAGCAGATGCGTACAGATAATTCCGAGTTAAATAAACAGGTGTTTGCGGTGTTATTATTAAACCGGTTTGTACAGGAAAATCCTTTTGAAAGTTCAGCGGGCGGAACAGGTATAGCTGATATAGGCCGGCAGAGTGCAAGCCGTATTTTAAGCGATCAGCTTAATCAGCTTGCCGGAAGTTTAATAAAAGGCGTGGACATAAATTTTGATATTAATTCCCAAAAAGATTATTCAACAGGTGTGGAGCAAAACAAGACCGACCTGAATGTAACCGTTTCAAAAAAATTATTAAATGACAGGCTTGTAATAAATGTTGGAAGCAATGTTGGGCTGGAAGGTTCGCATAACACATCACAAAACTCTTCGGTAATAGGAAATTTTTCAGTTGATTATAAATTAAGCCGTGATGGGAAATACCGGCTGAGGGCCTATCAGAAAAACAATTACCAGGAAATAGTGGAAGGCCAGGTAATTGAAACCGGCGTGAGTTTTATATTGACGCTTGACTATAATTATTTCAGTGAATTATTTAAATCAAAAAAAGAAGTAAGGAAAAAATTGCGGCAGTTAAAAAGACAAAAGGCCAAAAAGAGAAACGACGTAAGCCAATGAAAAATATCTGCATCATATTATTTTCTACGGCTTCATTTTTTTTATGCTCATGCAGTAATACCAAACAACTTGCACAAAACCAGGCGCTGTTCACCGGTGCAGATGTAAAAATAAAATCATCAGCACACATTTCCCACGCACAAAAAAAAGAACTCACTTCTCAAATGCAAAGCCTGATTCGCCCCAAGCCAAATTCAAAAATTTTAGGCGCAAGGGTGAAATTATTTATTTACAATCTTGCAGGGACTCCCAAGAAAGATAAGGGTTTGCGCCATTGGCTGAAATATAAAGTGGGCGAGCCGCCTGTTATTGCTTCGATGGATGCACTTAAAAAAAACAGCGCTGTTTTACAAAATCGTTTGGAAAACCGCGGTTATTTTAAAGATACTGTAATGCTTGATACAACGGTAAAAAACAAAAAGTTACACGCAGTATATACCGCCTATATAAATGGCCAATATAAAATACACAATGTTTCTTTTCCGGGCGGCGATGATACATTAAGCAGGAGCATACAAAAAATTGCGGCAAATACTTTTTTAAAGAAAGGCTCACCTTATGATCTCGATGTAATAAAAAATGAACGCGAAAGAATAGATGCGAATCTTAAGAATAAAGGTTTCTTTTATTTTAATCCCGATTACCTGATCGTCAATGTTGATTCTACTGTTGGCAGCCACCAGGTGGATATGCACATGGAAATAAAAAACCAGACACCTGCTGACGCTGCAAAATCATATCGCATTGATAATATTACAGTGTTTGCTGATTACAATATTCGTTCAGATACGAATCTTGCCCATATTCAATCAACCGATTTTGCCGGATACACGATTGTTGATCCTGATAAAAATTTTCAGCCGAAAATTTTCAGCCGTACACTTGTGTTCAAACGAAATGATGTGTATAACCGGAATAAGCACAATATGGCGCTTAACCGTCTTGTAACAATGGGCGTGTTTAAATTTGTGAAAGCACGTTTTGAAAAATCAGACACAGCTTCCGGCAATTACCTGGATCTTTTTTATTACCTGACTCCTACTGAAAAAAAATCAATACGTTTTACTGCCACTGTGTTGTCAAAATCCAATAATTCATCCGGCGGCGTTCTTTCCATAAACTGGCTGAACAGGAATTTTTTAAAAGGCGCCGAATTATTTACCATAGGCGCCTACGGCGGCATTGAACAGCAGATTTCTGCACAGCAAAACGCAGGCACAAAACGGTTTGGTATTGATATGAGTTTATCTGTGCCGCGCATTATTTCGCCGTTTAATTTTAAGACAAACAGCGGTTACGTACCCCGTACAAAATTTGCACTTGGCTACCAGTTATATCGGGGCGATACATCTTATACGCTCAATGCCTACACTGCTACGTATGGATATATATGGAAAGAAAGCCTGGAAAAAGAACACGAACTCAATATTATTTCAATAAATTATGTGCGGCCTTCCAATATTAATCCTGCCTATCAGAAACAGATTGACACAAATATTATTCTTGCAAGAAGTATAGAGCAGCAATTCATCATTGGTTCTACCTACAATTTCAACCTCAATACGCAGGCGCATGCAAATGCAAAAAGAAACAACTATTATTTCAATGGAAATCTTGACCTCTCCGGAAACCTGATTGGATTAATAACCGGGGCAAATATTAACAAGGGAAAAACCGTATCCATTTTCAGTACACCTGTTTCGCAGTATGCAAGAGCGGAGGCGGATTTCAGGCATTACCTGAGATTAAGCAAGTACTCGGTAATTGCAAGCAGGTTTATCGCCGGCGCAGGATACGCGTATGGCAATAGCTCCGTATTGCCTTTTATAAAAGCATTTTTTGCAGGCGGCACAAATGATATCCGTGCATTCCGGTCAAGGGCGTTGGGGCCTGGATCTTTTTATGCAGGGGACCCGCGTATCATTCCTTTTTTGCCGGAGCAACCATGCGATATAAAGCTTGAATTAAATACAGAGCTGAGGGCAAAATTATTTTCTGTAGTTCGTTGGGCCTTGTTTGCAGATGCAGGTAATATATGGACGATAAGAAGTGATTCAACAAGACCGGGTTCGCAGTTCACTAATCGTTTTCTCAACCAAACAGCAGTTGGCATTGGCACAGGTCTGCGGTTTGACCTGAGTATTCTTGTGCTTCGGTTAGATATTGCCATGCCGGTTCGCAAACCCTGGTTACCGGAAGGTTCACGATGGGTAATTGATAAAATAAATTTCGGGGACAGGGAATGGCGGAGACAAAATTTAATCATCAACCTTGCAATAGGATACCCGTTTTAATTTTCATTCTTTTAACCTCGTGCTAAGAAAAAGCCTCATGTTTTTTTTGAATATCTTTACGACAAGCTTATCCCGCTTCATCCTTCAAATTGAAAGGCGCTATTCCGTTTTTAGTCTGTAATACCCGCTGCATATTTATTTTATGGCCTGCAAAATGAATATAATAAGCAATGCAAAAAAAAGTAAAAAATTCAGGGTCAATGATAAATGTAATATCAAATACCATTGATGAATTATTATATCCGATTTTATATTTATTCATACTTATATAAGGGGTTTTTTATGGCAATACTTTTTCTTCTTAAAACTGTTCTGGAAAGTAATAATCAATGACCATGAAATTGAAAAGAAGGTAAAATCACTTCTCTTCTAATAATTTTAGAGATTTTTTTAAATCAATTCCTTTTTGCAAAACCGGTAAAAAAATATCACCTGCTTTTTCGAGTCGGCTCTTCATATTTTTAAGCGTAAATTGAGACGGATGTAATCCTTTTTTAACTTCTTTCCATTGCAAAGGTGCAGATACTGTGGCGCCTGGCTTTGGACGAATGCTGTATGCGCAGGCCAAGGTCTGGCCTTTCCTGTTTTGGAGGAAATCCACATAAATATTATCTCCTCTTTTACTGAGTGATCGTTCGATACTGGTGAAGACAGGCAGTTGCTCAACAGTCAACTGTGCTACGAGATACGCAAAGTTTTTTACTTGTTCATACGTATATTTTCCGCCCATGGGTACAAATACATGCAAACCGGTAGCGCCTGATGTTTTGCAGTATGATTCTGCTCCGGCTTTATCGAGAATTTCTTTAACTACCTGCGCAGTTTCAATTACCTGGTCAAAAGTATTTTTATCAGAAGGGTCTATATCAATGATCATGTAAGTGGGAGAATCAATTTTTGGCAAAACGGAATTCCACGGGTTCATTTCAATGCATCCGAGATTCGCGATGTATAAAAGAGAAGCTTTATCATTGCACATAATGTAATGGATGATCTTATCTTCAGAGCCCGACTGAACATTTACTTTTTTAACCCAGGAAGGCGTATGTTCCCCGGCATCTTTCTGAAAGAAACCTTCATCAAGAATTCCGTTAGGATTTCTTTTTAAAGACAGCGGCCGGTTTTTTAAATAAGGCAAAATAACTTTTGCCATAGTTTCATAATATTCAATCATTGCTCCCTTTGTAATTTTTTCATCAGGCCAATACAATTTTGAAAGATTACTTAATGGGACTTTGTGGTTATTGATAATAAGCGTTTTATTGTCTTCGGTTTTTTCGAGCTCGGGCGGCTCTTTATTTTCTTTTTTCACTTATGCATAATTTTTATCAATTCTTACACCTGCAAAAACGGGGTGGCGCAGTAATCCTTCTCCTGTTGCTTCGCTGTAGTTAAGTTCTCAGGCCAATTTGGGTTTCAGCCAGGGAACAGGCATATTCACTCTCACCTTTGCTGAGAAAGGAAAATGGCTGGTAATCAAAGGTTGCATTTTATACCAAAGTTCTTTCAGCGTTTGCTGATTGAAAACTGTCCCCGTATGGCCCATGTATTTTAATTCACCAGGATCATATTGTGCAAGGACAAGCTCTCCAAAGAATTTGCGGCTTTTGCGCGGTTTTGTGAAACCAACTATTATGCCTTCTCTGCTTTGTATATTTTTTATTTTCAGCCATTCTTTGCTGCGTATGACACAAGTATATGCACTGTCTGTTTTTTTGCAATAACGCCTTCAAGCATTTCTTTGGTTGACAGCTTAAAAAATTATTTGCTCTTTTCTTTTATATGATCAGAATATCTCAGTTGGCTTTTTTATCTGCTCTGATTAATTTTTTAAGCAATCCTTTACGCTGAAGCAAAGGTAAATTCCGCACATCCTTTTTTATCAAGAAATAATAAATCAAAAAAATAATAGAAGATCGGAACTTCAGTATTGTCGGCATACTGCTGCAGTTTTTGAAAAGAATAATCAGCAAAAACATTGCCCAAACTCAATGAAATCAACAGGTGTGCATATTTATTCATCAACTCCGATGTGCCTCAAAGCCTTTGCTGACAACAAACATAGATTTACCTGCAGATACTAATTATTGAAGAAAATTATTTCACTTCGAAATGATATTTTCCTGAACCGACATTCAGCACCACATATTCTTTTTCAATGCCTGTAACTTTTATCTCCTTTGCGGCAGATAAAGCATTCCCGCTTTCCAGGATATTTTCTGCACTTTTTGCAGGAACATAAATCGTCGCTATTGTATTTGCCGGAATTTCAACTTCGAGATGCAACATATCATTTTCATTTTTCCAGTGAGAACTTACAGTTCCAAAATATGTTTCTAAATCTGCATTAGCATAACTGAGGCTGCCACCAATATGCGGCATTATCCTGATGTGCTTATAGCCGGGAGCATCGGTGTATGTATCAATGCCTGCCACTGTTCTGTAAAGCCAGTCGCCGATAGCGCCATAAGCATAATGATTAAATGAGTTCATTCCCGGAGTTTGAAAGGTGCTGTCAGGTTTCAGTCCATCCCATCTTTCCCAGATTGTCGTGGCGCCCATCTTTACCGGGTAAAGCCATGACGGATAAGTTTCCTGCATTAATAATTTATAAGCAATATCGGTGTAGCCAAAACGCGTAAGCACCTGACATAAATAAGGTGTGCCTAAAAAACCTGTGGTCAGGTGATCGTTGTAATCTTTGACATTTTGTGCCAGGCGGGCAGCAGCCTGTGCTCTTAATGCTTCCGGCAACATATCAAAGTTAAGTGCAAGCACGTAAGCTGTTTGCGTGCCGGAAACCAATCTTCCGCCCGGAGTCATATATTCTTTCAGAAATGCCTCTTTAATATTTTGCAGCAGCTTTGTATATTTATCTGCATCATCTGCCTTTCCCAAAACATTTGCTGCATTGATCAGCAGTTGTGTGGAGCGGGCATAAAAACATTGCGCAATCAGGTATTTATCTGTCACAGCAGAGCGGCCATCATTGTCGTCGAAAGGACGATAGAATAACCAATCTCCAAAATGAAAACCGGTATTCCATAAATAATTATTACTTCTGCCGGTCATAAAATCAACCCATGCCTTCATGCTTCCGTATTGCTGCTCCAGTATCTTTTTATCGCCAAAAGCAAGATACATGTTCCAGGGAATGATGGTTGCCACATCAGCCCAGCCAGCAGATCCTCCTGCTCCTTCACCCAAAACATTAGGCACTACAAAAGGCACACTGCCGCTCGACGATTGATCAGCAGCTACATCTTTGAGCCATTTGGAAAAGAAATTATTCACATTCATGTTATATGCTGCTGTACGTGAAAACACCTGTGCATCACCAGTCCATCCCAATCGCTCATCACGTTGCGGGCAATCGGTTGGCACATCGAGGAAATTACCTTTTTGGCCCCACTGGATATTATGCTGCAGTTGATTGATCAATACATTTGAAGAACTGAATGTGCCTGTTTTCTTCATATCTGAATACAGGGCAACAGCCGTGAAATTATCAGGACTAACTTCACCGGGATAGCCTTCGACCTTGATGAACTGAAAACCGTGGAAAGTAAAATGCGGTTCAAAAGTTTCTTCAGCGCCTCCTTTTAAAAAATAAATATCCTGTGCTTTTGCAGCGCGGAGATTATCAATGTAAAAATTTCCTTCCTTGTCCAATACTTCAGCATGTGATATGGTGATCTTATCTCCTGCATTTCCTTTCACTTTCAATACCACCCAGCCAACAAGGTTTTGGCCGAAGTCAATAATTTTTTCTCCTTTAGGCGTACTAAATATCCTTACAGGTTTAAACGTTTCATGTTTTTTTACAAGCTCGTTATAAGTGCCGATTAAATTGTCATAAGAAAAATTGGCAACTTTTACACTGCTCCATTTGTTATCATCAAAACCCGGAAGTTCCCAGCCCGATTTTGCTTCACGCGCATCAATGATTTCGCCATCATAAATTTCGGAATTGCGGATAGAGCCTGCAACGGATTTCCAGTTTTCATCCGATACGATTGTTTCGGCAGTGCCATCGGAAAAAGTGATCGCCAACTGAAATAATAATGAAATATCTTTTCCATACGAGTTTTTATTTCCTCCCCAGGCCAAATATCCCCTGTACCATCCGTTACCCAATGTTACGGCTATTGCATTATTTCCGGTTTTGATCAATTGCGTTACATCGTACACCTGGTATTGCAATCTTTTATTGTACGAAGTCCAGCCGGGAGTTAAATAGGCATCGCCGACGCGCTGACCATTTATCTCCGCTTCATACAAACCATGCGCAGTGATATATGCAACTGCAGATTTAATTTTTTTGCCTGCTGGAAATTCTTTTCGGAATAACGGGCTGGGACGAAGGATTGAATCTTCTATATAGCCGGGCTGAATCCATTTTGCTTTCCAATCCGACAGATTTAATAATCCCATTTGCCAGGAGGGAGGCGCACTCCATTCGGAAGCCTTATCACTGATATTATCCCACACCCTTATCTGCCAAAAATATTTTTTTCCTGATTGCAGTTCGCTTCCTTTATATACTACATGAACAGATGAATCAGAAGTAACTTTACCGGAACTCCAGGCAAGGTTTTTATTTTTTCCAAGTGATAAAAGATCACCGCCAACCCGAATTTCATAGGCAGTTTGCATCACATTTCTCTGATCAGAAATTGACTGCCAGCTTAACCGCGGGTCTTTTGCATCGAGGCCAACCGGATCGCTGAGATTTTCGCAGAGCAGGTTTTGCACTTTTACCTGTGCATAGCTTGCGAGGCAAAAGATTAGCATGGCAAACAGGAAGAATAATATTTTTTTCATGGCAAGATTTTGATTAAAAATAAGACAATGACAAAACAGATTTGCAAAATAAGTCTTTATACCGGTTAACAGTGATGGTCTGTCCTGATAGTCGCTTAAAATGAAGTTCAAAAATATTTCCGTTGACTATTAAAGTTCTTTATAAATGATCTTTTGGGCCGGTATTATATATTTTATGGTAATCGCGCCGTACAAAAAAATTCTATTTTCGGGTTTTTCAATCATTTCATCATGCACAAATTCACAAACAGGCTAATCCATGAAACAAGTCCTTACCTTTTGCAGCATGCACATAATCCTGTTGATTGGTATGCCTGGGGGAATGAGGCTTTGCACCGGGCCAAAACTGAAGACAAACCTATGCTCGTAAGCATCGGCTATGCAGCCTGTCATTGGTGTCATGTGATGGAAAGGGAAAGTTTTGAAGATGAGGATACGGCAACCTTGATGAATGAATATTTTATCAACATAAAAATTGACCGCGAAGAGCGGCCTGATCTTGACCATATTTATATGGATGCTGTACAGGCAATGTCAGGCAGCGGAGGCTGGCCTCTGAATGTTTTTCTTACACCCGAAGGCAAACCATTTTACGGTGGCACTTATTTTCCGCCCGTGCGTGCCTTTAGCCGCATGAGTTGGAAAGAGGTGCTTGAAGCAGTGCACCAGGCCTATAAAGAAAGAAAAGAAGAAATAATGACGCAGGCGCAGAACCTCACCGAGTATATGATGAATTCCAATTCTTTGGGCCAGAAGAAGAGCGATGACGCCAAAACACAGTCAAAAGAAACGTTAGATGAAATAGCCAAAAATATACTGGCATCTGCAGATACAGCATGGGGCGGCTTTGGCTCAGCTCCAAAATTTCCGCAGACATTTTCGATTCAGTACCTGCTAAGAAATTATTATTTTAAACAGCATGAGCCGTCACTGAAGCAGGCATTATTAAGTCTTGACAAAATGTCGCGGGGTGGTATTTTCGATCATTTGGGCGGAGGCTTTGCCAGGTACAGCACAGATAATAAATGGCTCGCGCCGCATTTTGAAAAAATGTTGTACGATAATGCATTGCTTATAACTGTT
>JAHEZC010000001.1 GCA_023251275.1 Parafilimonas sp.
GACGCTGTTTGTTATTGTAGACCCTGTATTGATAATTAGCTTAGATGTATTCTGTACAGTGGCTGAACTTGCAGTTAAAAAACTTTTAAAATCAATTGTATTAGAATTGCTGGACGTAATACTATTTGCACTTACCGCACCGCTAAGAGTAACGGTTTGTCCTGCGTTCCCAACTGAGTTAACCAAGTCAATAACATTAGTCGCTCCCACTGCGCCGCTTACCGCCCCCGCGCCAAGAAATTCTAAAGTTCCGCTAGGCGCAACGCTGGCATCAACCTTGCCGGTAATATAAGCGCCGTCATAAAGCTGCACCACACCAGGTTTGTTAGTAAAATCAACATTACCGGTCATGCTTTTTTGAATAGTTAATGTAGATGTAGCCGCAGCGTTAAAAACCACATTGCCGGTTAAAGTTCCCATGGCAGTAAGGAACCCTCCAGAACCATTAAAGTTCATAGTACCTATAGTTGAATTGCCGCTAAGTATAACCAAGAAAGCTCCGGTATGGTTTAATGTATCAGCATTAACCAATCCCCCAAAACTAACCGCACTAATACCGGCATTAATTACCCCCAGCTGCTTACCGCCGTTTACACCCACATCTCCATAAACACTTGACGCGCCGGAAAAAGTTAAAGTACCAATACCGGCCGTTCCGGCGGTAACTCCGGTACTAATATCAACAAAATTGTTAATTGTAGCCGTATTATTAGTGACAAAATTAATGGCAGGAACTGCCCCAGGATTAACGGCAATAGTTTGATCAGCGCCGTTAATTGAAACGGTTACCGCACTTGCTGGCGTAGAAAAAACTGATACCGCAACTAATGCGCTACCAGCAAGCAAAGCTCTTTTAAAATTTTTAACCGACACCCATATCCCCCATCTTAAATATAAGCGGGTTTAAATATTTACACTGTTAATATCAGTAAGCATAAAATTCCCCCATCCCACTTATAGTAAATAAGATAGTAATAGATTAACAAAAATTAACCAACTTTAACAATAGTTAAAATAGTATAATTAGTCATAAACTATGAAAATTATTATCAACCTGCTCAGGCGGTTACGGCTTTATGCACTTTGTACTATTGGCAAGCTTTTCCGGCAGCTGCACGGTTACTGTAGTGCCTTCGCCTAATTCACTGATTATATCCAGCGTTCCACCATGCAGTTCCACCAGATCTTTAGTGATCGCCAGCCCCAGACCGGAACCGTCATGTTTATTAACCAGCTCATCATTCACCTGTTCAAACGGCAAAGTAACCAGTTTGATTTTATCTTTAGGAATACCAATACCGGTATCAATCACTTCTATTTCTATCCAGCCGAGATTATTTCTGCATCTAACCTCTACCGAACCGCCGGTCTCAGTAAACTTTATCGCGTTAGAAAGAATGTTTAATAAAATCTGCATTAAAGCACGGCGATCAGCAACCGCCTGAATATCATCCGGCACACGATCAACAATCAGCCGCACCCCGGATTCTTCCGCACGCCCTTCAACCATGTGAATGGCCAGCCGAATAAGCTTGCTGACATTAATATCTTCTACATGCAGCTCATATTTACCGATCTCGATTTTAGACATATCCAGAATATCATTAATCAAATCCAGTAAATGCTCTCCGCTGTTCCTGATGCCGCCGATATAATCCAGATAACGGTCATTACCCACCGGCCCCAGCAGCTGGCGCTGCATCATCTCGGAAAAGCCAATAATCGCATTAAGCGGCGTACGCAGTTCATGGCTCATATTGGCAAGAAAACGCGTTTTTGAAGCATAGGCAGATTCCGCCGCCTCTTTAGCCTCACGCAGCGCGCGTTCATGCAAGGTGCGCTCGGTAATATCCTGCATAATACCAAACAGGGCTTCAACCTCACCGGTTTTAGAATTAACTTTGCAGCGGCCTTCGCAGTGAATATAGCTAACGCCGCCTTTGGGTCGGCGCAAACGAAATTCTATCTCATAATCTTCTTTATTTTTTAATACCTGCTTAAAAGTTTTGTAGATTTTGCGCAAATCTTTCTTAAAAAGCATCGCATTGATATTTTCCAGCATTGGGGAAAATTTATATTTTTCTACCCCGAAAATTGAATAGATCTGATCAGACCACTCAATACGTTTATAGCTGATATTCCAGTACCAATGCCCCATACGGCCGATTTTTTGCGCTTCCAGCAGCTGCTCTTCACGGCGGCAAAGTTCTTCCTCGTGACGCTTAATATCAGTAACATCGCGCCCGACAATATAAATACTTTCATCTACAGATTTATGCACCCATTGAATGAAACGTATATTACCGTCTTTGCAGCAAATCCGGCTTTCAAACTCCACTACCATCTCCTGACCGGTGCGGTGCTTGCTGATTTTATCGATGACCGCGCTTACCGAGGGGCGGTCTTCAGGAAATATCAGATCCATAAAAGAAAACATTTTAAGTTCAGCATCAGAATAACCAAAAATCCGGTTAAACGCAGGATTACTGCGTACAAAATCCCCATCGCTGGAATAGATAGCCAGTAAATCGCTGGTTAAACCCAGAAAATGCTTTAACTCGCCGTCTTCTTT
>JAHEZC010000055.1:0-6372 GCA_023251275.1 Parafilimonas sp.
GGTAGCGAAAGTATTAAAGGCAGGGATGACGACAATGCAGATTGACAGTCTTTGTAACACATTCGTCCGGGATCATAAAGCTGTTCCATCTTTTTATAATTACCGGGGCTATCCTCATAATATCTGCGCATCTGTAAATGATGTAGTGGTTCATGGTTTTCCGAATAATGTTTCCCTGAAGGAAGGAGATATTATTTCAATTGATATGGGTGTAATACTCAATGGATGGCATGGCGACCATGCCTATACATTTATTCTTGGCGACGTAAGCGATGAGGTGTTACAACTTGTAAAAGTTACAAAAGAATCACTTTACAAGGGAATCGAAAAGGCAGTGGCCGGAAACAGAGTTGGAGATATTGCATACGCCATACAGGAATATACTGAAAAGAAACACGGCTATGGCGTGGTGAGAGAATTGGTGGGTCATGGATTGGGAAAAAGCCTTCATGAAGATCCGCAGGTGCCAAATTTCGGAAAACGCGGCAATGGTACTAAATTACATGAGAACGCGGTACTCGCCATTGAACCTATGATTAACATGGGCACAAAGGATGTTTATACTGAAGATGACGGATGGACAGTTCGCACCCGTGATGGCAAGCCTTCTGTACATTTCGAACATGATGTTTGTGTAAAAAAAGTCGAAGCACTGATACTTTCCGATTATTCCTTTATTGAAACTGCTGAACAGTCAAATATCAACCTGAATACTGCATACTGGAAAAAAGAAGTTTTCCTTGTGGAAAATAATTTAGCGAATGTTTTGCTGCAGTGATTCTTTAAAAAGCAGAACTGGTTTACGCAAAATATGAATTAAACGAACCGACAAGAGGCAATTATTCTTAGTTGAATAGAATTTTGCCGCTTATTATTATTGATTGTTTGTGCTTTTGAGAAAATCAATGATTTTATTAATATCTGTTTGTGTAAGGTTTGCTCTTACCTGCATGTGCATACCAACAATTTCCCAATTATCATTATTGAATTCACCGGGACCAGGAGAATTATGGCAGCGGTTACAATTTTCCGCCCATAACTGAGCACCTGATTTATCCGCAACTTTTTTAGAAACATTACATCCATTTGTTAATAGTGATAATAGTGCAACAAGTAAGATGAATGTTGTTATAATGATTGACTTTTTCATGGCAATTATTTTTAAATATTAAAATCCAAATACAATCTGTGCAGAAAATACATCGGGAATGTCTTTTTGCTTTTCCAGTCCCAGTTTCAGCAGGCAATTCCATTTAAGCCAGTAATCCAAAGCCACTTCAAACTGGCTGATATTGCTGCCACCCCAAGGCGCATCGTTAGGCCTGTTGAAAAAGGAATAGCGCCCTGCCAATTCAAGGTTTCTTACGAATTTACTATCCGCCAATGAGGGGCGTATTGTAGCACAGGCATAATAAGCAGTCGCCTTGTTGGTAAAAGTATATTCGGTGCTGTCTTCTTTAAAGTAGGTTTGATCATCTGTTTTCTGGTATTTTAATTCCCCGATAAGTCTTATCGTGCATTTTATCCCCGGAATGTTGTGGAAATAATTCAGGTCAACGGCCTGCATGTGCACACCCGTATTCAGGTAAGGTGATTCTGCATCTCCTGTCTTGGATTTATTTTGAAATGAATAACCTATTTCAAGGCTTGAGTTGGCAAATGGTAAAATAGCAATGCGGCCACCTGCTGCTGCATATTTGTTATTGGATGTGTATGCTTCGTATTCGAATTGGCCTGCATTTTCCTCATCCGTCAGCAGTTGGGGGCCATTAGAGATATAAAAATCATAATTCAGTTTCATATCACCAATAGGGATAGCTCCTAATGCACCAACACCTGTTTCATTCATTGCACCAATACCACCATCGCCAAAGCCTGTCGGGCTTCCTGAAAACCTGTTTATAAATCCTTCACCCATTCGTCCTCTGTAAGCGCCAAACTTAGGCAGGAAGCGGCCTGCATGCAGTATGAGGTACGGATTTACCATATAACACATGTTGGCATATTCCAATCCTACATCTACTGCACCATCCCCTGTTTCAATTTCAACTTCAGCTTCTGCAAAAAGCTTGTCTGATATTTTCCATAGAAAAATAGGCTTAAAATTCAAATCCCCAAAAGAAGCTTCTCCCTTGTTTGCTGAATAAGTCGCTTCAGCATTCCCCAGAATCACAAATTTGTTTTCTCCGGGGGATTTCGTTTGTGCTGATAACATGCTGACTGCAGTAAGGCATATTATTAACGGGATTACTTTTTTCATCTTGTCATTTTTTTGGAGTTTTTGCAAGAGTGCGTATATAATTAACCAATTCCCACCGTTGGTTATCAGTAAGTGCTGTTTTATAAGAAGGCATTGGGTTACGTCCTTCACTTATCATCCAAAACAGCGCACCGTCAGTTTGTTTCTGTATTATACCCGATGAATGATCTGCCGGTTTAGTAGCTAACCCTGATGCAGCCGCACCACCACCCCTTCCTTTATTGCCGTGGCAGGGGCTGCAATATGTAGTGTAAATTACCTGCGCATATTTCAGCGTTTCTATATTTCCTGCGAGTGGGTTCTTTACACCTGCTGCTTCGTCTGGGGCTGTCCATGTTTTGCTTTGAGCATTTGCAATACAAACTGAGATTAAGAAAGCACAACTGCTTATGAAAAGAGTGAGGAGTTTTTTCAATGAAGCTGACTTAATATTGGATTTTTTTCTCATCGGCTTTATTGTTTGATTACAGCAGTAAAGCTAAAACCGGTTCTAAAGGCAATAAATAATGTTTGTCAGGATATGAACTGATTCAAATCATCTTTTAAAGAAGCTTGTTTCTTATAATCAATAACTGCTTATTGAGCTAAGCAGGAAGTAAGCTACAGATTAAAAACCTGTTCCGGCCTATTATTTTATGAGGAGTAATAATGAGTGAATGTTGTATAAAACTGATCTGTAAGATGCAGCACTGCAAGCAAATAAAGTATAATAATCTGAATTAGTCACATCAGTTTAATTGTTTATCCTGTTACGCATCTGAAATTAAAGACATCAGAAAAATACGAGCCGTGTTTATGTTTTGAAAGATTAGTATGACAGATGTTTGTGATGGTGAACTTCTTAAAGGCTCTGAAATATTTTATACTAATTTTCAGAAAATAAAAAATAAAACCTGCACTTGACAGGTAAACTATCAAAGGGAAAAAATATCAGTAGGTAACTACTGCAGCATTTTATGATCAATGGAAATATTTTCTTATCTCATCTCCGGGTAAAGCGGAAACTGCTTCATAAATTCATTTACTTGTTTTTTTGTAACGCCAATTAGATTACTGTCATCTGGATTCATTAACACAATATCAATAGCATTTACCACAAACTCCATGTCTTCTTCCATCATGCCGCGTGTAGTAATAGCAGGTACACCAATACGAATGCCGCTCGTAACAAAAGCGCTTTTATCATCAAAAGGTACCATATTTTTATTGACGGTAATATCTGCAAGGCCCAGCACCTGCTCAGCCTTTTTACCACTGATATTTTTATTGCGCAGGTCAATCAGCATTAAATGATTATCAGTGCCATTGCTGATGATATTGTAACCTTTTTCTGCGAATGCTTTTGCCATTGCGGCTGCATTGCTGATAATTTGCTTTGCATAAACCGTAAATTCATCGCTCAGTATCTCACCGAAAGAAACAGCCTTTGCTGCGATCACATGCTCGAGAGGCCCGCCCTGTGTGCCGGGAAATACAGCCATATCAAGCAAATGACTCATCATCCGGGTATTGCCTTTTGGATCTTTTAACCCGAAAGGATTTTCAAAATCTTTCCCCATCATAATGATTCCGCCACGTGGGCCTCGAAGGGTTTTATGGGTTGTAGATGTAACAAAATGACAATGCTCAAAAGGATCGTTCAATAGTTTCTTTGCGATTAACCCTGCAGGATGGGCAATATCGGCCATTACGAATGCACCCGCTTCATCAGCGGCTTTGCGTATGCGTGCATAATCCCAGTCTCGGCTATAGGCGCTTGCTCCGCAGATAATGAGTTTAGGTTTTATTTCACGTGCTCTTGTTTCGAGCATATCATAATCCACGAAGCCTGTTTCTTTTACCACGCCGTAAAAATGTGCTTTGTAGAGCTTGCCGCTGAAGTTTACCGGGGAACCATGCGTTAAATGCCCGCCCATGCTAAGGTCAAGACCCAGGATATCATCACCAGGCTGAAGCACCGCCATGCATACAGCAGCATTTGCCTGTGCGCCGCTATGCGGCTGCACATTGGCATAAGCAATATTAAAAACCTGTTTCAAACGGTCAATAGCCAATTGCTCTGTCTGGTCAACAATTTCACAACCGCCGTAATACCTGCGGCCCGGGTAACCTTCTGCATATTTGTTTGTCATCACGTTGCCCATTGCCTGCATTACCTGCAGGCTGGTAAAATTTTCGGAAGCGATCAATTCAAGGCCATGCCGCTGGCGCTCCAGTTCTTTATGTATCAGGTCAAATACTGCCGTATCTCTTTGCATGCAGATAAAATTTGCCGCAAAGATAGGAGATGGATGATTTGATGATCAGGGAATTGTTTGCAGTAAAAAACGATGAAGATTTAGGTATATGTTGAATCCGCATCAGAAATTTGTGTTGCTTAGTTTGTTTAATCATGTAAACCAAGACACGGAAAAAATACAATGCCTGATCCTTTCGATTCCTTTTAGTGTGATGGCATTATGAAACCTAATTTTGTTTTCTTTAAAATTGCAGTAAAAAAAATAACAAAGTTGAAGATGAAGCAGCTAAACCCGGATGCAGATGGAATGCTTTGCACCTTTAGGATCAATAGGTAAAGAAGGTATCGCTCTAAAAAAATAAAGAACCTGTTTACAGAATCTAAATTGTCACAATGAATATTCATATATCACAAACTCCGCAGGATTTAGGCAAAGCAGCCGGATCTGCCGCTGCACAAATAATCCGCGAAGTGATTGTTGCCAATGGAACAGTGAATATAATTCTTGCTACAGGCAGCAGCCAATTTGAAACAATCAATCAACTGATCTCACAAAAAAATATAGACTGGAGCAAAGTCGTGATGTTTCATCTTGATGAATACATTGGTTTGCCGGTTGCGCATGGTGCGGGTTTCAGAAAATATCTGCAGGAAAGATTTATTTCAAAAGTTCCGTCACTAAAAGCTTTTTATTTAATCAAGGGTGAAACAGATGCACAGCAAGAATGCGATCGCCTTGGGAAATTGATTACTGATCACCCCATTGATGTGGCGCTTGTTGGAATTGGTGAAAACGGGCATCTTGCATTCAATGATCCGCCTGCGGATTTTGAAACAGAAGAGCCTTATATCATTGTTAAATTGGATGAGGCATGCAGAAGACAGCAATTGGGCGAAGGTTGGTTTCATTCCTTTGAAGAAGTGCCACGCAGTGCAATCAGTATGTCCATAAAACAAATTTTAAAATCAAAACATATCATTTGTTCTGTACCTGATGCAAGAAAAGCAATCGCTGTAAAAAATTGTGTGGGGCAACCGGTGAGTAATCTTTATCCTGCAGGTATTTTACAATTGCATGCAAACTGCACTCTTTACCTGGATAAATTTTCTGCTGCACTTATCCCGGAAAATATTCTTTTGCAGATCGTATGATTTTCATTGTATCTTTTTGGTACATTCGGAATAATTAAAATTCATGAGTAAAACGATAGCCGCCACTGTAGAAGTTAATTCTTTAACTAAGCGGCAATCTTTTATTTCCATTCTCATCATCGGCCTGCTGTTTTTTATTTTTGGTTTTGTATCATGGGTGAATGCGATCCTTATTCCTTATTTCAAAATAGCCTGTGAACTCAATAATGTGGAAGCGTATCTTGTGACATTTGCATTTTATATTTCTTATTTCGTTATGTCTGTGCCATCTTCCTTTCTTTTGAAAAAAATGGGTTTTAAAAAAGGAATGATGATTGGTTTCTGGGCAATGGCTTTTGGCGCTTTCATTTTCGTGCCGGCAGCACTCACAAGAACATATCCTGTATTCCTGCTTGGGCTTTTTACAATCGGAACAGGTCTTGCTGTATTGCAGACAGCAGCAAATCCATATATCACTATTTTAGGCCCGAAGGAAAGAGCAGCGCAGCGTATCAGTATCATGGGAATCTGTAATAAAGGCGCCGGAATTATTGCACCGCTGCTGTTTGCAGCGGTCATATTGAAAGCAACTGATACTGATCTGTTCAAAGAGTTAGCCACGATGAACAGTGCTGCAAAAAATACTGCACTGGATGAGCTGATCCGGAGAGTTATTCTTCCATACACCTGTGTAGGAATAGTATTGTTTGCCTTGGGATTGATGGTGCGTTATTCTCCGCTG
>JAHEZC010000055.1:6382-9553 GCA_023251275.1 Parafilimonas sp.
TGCGATAGCTAATTCAGATAAAAAAACTATTTTTCAATTTCCGCATTTGATTCTTGGCGCCGTCGCAATTTTTTTGCATGTGGGCACGCAGGTGATCGCCATTGATACAATCATCGGCTATGCCAATTCCATGCACATAAATTTAATGGAAGCAAAAGTATTCCCCTCATATACGCTTGCTGCAACAATATGCGGCTATATACTCGGCATTGCCTGTATCCCGAAATTTTTCAGGCAGGTAAATGCCTTGCGCGTATGCACATTGCTGGGGACCATATTTACATTGCTTATCATTTTTGCCAATGGAGAAATAAACCTTTTCGGACATCAGGCTGATATTTCCATCTGGTTTGTAGTGCTGCTGGGACTCGCCAATTCACTGGTATGGGCGGGAATATGGCCCCTCGCTCTGGATGGACTGGGAAGGTTTACAAAACTCGGCGCATCTGTTATGATCATGGGATTATGCGGTAATGCTATACTGCCGCTTTTCTATGGATGGCTTGCAGACCTGTATAATGTGCGCAGTGCATACTGGGTATTATTTCCCTGTTATCTCTATCTTGTATTTTATGCATTTTACGGGCATAAGATAAGAAAATGGAGTTTGTAATATGTGCGGGTTTCATCCATCATTAAAGTGAGACTTGTATTCTATAAGCACCCAGGAGGTTGATAATCCAATTATCAACCTCCGATCCTATCACTATTTCTCCGGCATCAATACAAACTTCGCCATATTCTTTTCGTCAAAATATTTATTGGCAAGTTCTTTTGTCCGCTCAACAGTAAGCAGCTTTGCCATTTCACTGTCGTGCAGGAACAGGTTGGGATCTTTGTTATAATAGAAGCTTTGTTCAAGATTATATCGCCAGTAACTGTTTTCTTTTGACTGGATTTCTATATTGCGTGTGTCTTCCGCTACCACTTTTTCCACGTTTACCGCTGCTGCGCCGTTTTCCTTCATGTGATGAATTTCATCCATTACGAGGCCAACCAGCTTGTCCACATTCTCAGGTGCACAGCCAAACCGGATGGTAATGCTGTAATTATTCACCGGCTCGCGGTTTATGCCGCCGCTGACACCCACACCATATACGCCCCCCTGGTCCTCACGAAGCACTTCACGCAGTTTTATCTGTAAGGCAGCACACATCTGGTCAAGCTGTGTATCTTCAAGGTCGCTGTAAGCAGACATGCCCATAAAACTGATGCGAACTGAGCTTTTATTTTCCTTGCCTTTCTTCACCGTTTTTTCTATTATGCCCGACGGATAGCGAATGCCTGCGTCTTTCCATGTTTCTTTTCTTCCCTGTGTTGGTAATGAGGCAAGATATTTTTCTATAAATGGTTTTATACTGTCAATTTTAAAACTGCCGACAAAAGTAAAAATGAAGTCATCCGCATCTGCATACCTGTCTTTATAGAAAGCATAAGCGTTGTCAAGGTTAAGTGATACAAGATCATCCATGCTTAAAGGTTTGCGGCGCGGGTGATAATTACTCATTATATACTGTACCGTATCGTTGAACACACTCCCCGGGTCTTTGCTTTTATTCATTAACTGCACCACAAGTTGCTGCTGCAATATTTTGAACTGGTCTGTGTCTTTACGCGGTTCCATGAAATAGCCATACATCAACTGTAAAGCTGTTTCGAAATCTTTTGGCGTAGATGTGCCGGTAAAGCCCTGGCTGTAAAGACTCATACTTGGTGAAACAAAAAGTTGCCTGCCGGTAAGTGTTTTTTGCAGGCTGATAAAATCAAGATTCCCCACGCCGCTTCTGAACATGAGATAAGATGCGTTGCCGGCAGATATATAATCGGAGTCGTCATATAATGATGAACCGCCGGGCGCAATCGCCGAGAATTGTATTTCATCATTTTTAAAATCTGTAGGTTTTAATACCACCTTTGCCCCATTGGAAAGTGTCCAGAGAGTAGTGCCAAGAGAATCATATTTTTTTTCATCAGTAATTTTTCCTGCCGCAGGTTCCTTTGCAAGTATGGGAAGTGAGGAAACCTTGTCTTCATAAGCGGTAAGTGCGCCAATTGGTTTATTTAATAAAGCCAGCATTTCCTTATCCGTAACAAGTTTATCTTTTTCAGATTCCGGTGCAAGCACAACTACATTACGATTGGTGGGCTTTATCCAGTGCCTGATCAAAGCGTTCACTTCTTCGAGCCTGATGCCAGGTACAAACTTTTGATAAAGGTCATATTCATATTCTATGCCTGGGATAGATTCATTGTCGAGATAATTATCAATCAATTCCTGCACAAGTTCTGCTGAACGTGTTTTATCTTTTTCCTTATAGGCATTTTCAATGGAGGACAACACGGATTTCTTTGCCCTGTCTAATTCAGTTTGCGTAAAACCAAACTGCCGCACTCTTTCATTTTCCGTTAGCAAAACCTCGGCAGATTTTGAAACGGTCGCGCTGTTTTTTGTAATAGCTATCACGGTAAGGGCATCTTTATCGCCGATGAATTTCCCGTAATTGGTAAGGCCTTGCAAAAATGGTGCATCAGGTTTATGTGATATTTCCGAAATACGATCGTTCATCATTTCATTAAATAAATTTTTCAAAAGCATGGCACGATATTGCAAGTCTGTTGTTGCTTCAGGAATGTGTGGCTGCAGGTAAAATAGCTGCAATACATTATATTGTTGTTCCGGATCTGTGACAATGGAGATGCGTGTATCATCATGAGACGGCACGCCATATTTTGTGCGCGGCCTTTCTGTTGTGCGTTTAGGAATACCGCTGAAATGAGCTTTGATCATCTGTTCTACTTCATCAACATTTACATCACCGACAACGATCACCGCCTGCAGGTCGGGGCGATACCAGTCTTTATAGAATTTCTTTATCGTGGCATAATGAAATGTATCAAGATTTTCTTTTGTACCTATAGGAATGCGCTTTGCGTATTGTGAGCCTTTCAATAAGACGGGGAACCATTTGTCTCTCATTCTTGCGCCTGCCCCTAAGCCTAATCTCCATTCTTCTATTACAACGCCTCGTTCTTTATCAATTTCTGTATTATCAAATGTCACATTATGTGCCCAGTCCTCGAGTATTTGAAAACCTTTTTTAAAAACCTGGTCGCTGTCCGTGGGAAGCTGCATCATATACACCGTCTCATCAAAGCTGGTATAGGCATTCA
>JAHEZC010000056.1 GCA_023251275.1 Parafilimonas sp.
TTTTTTCCAATAATTCATTTTTAAATTTCTCGCTGTCAAACTGGAGATTGAGCCCGGTAAAATTTCTGAAAAGAGAAGAATTGCTGAATTTCGTTGTAAAGGAAACTCTTAGGGGATATTGATCTTTTAACGTGACATCAAGATAAGTGCTTATTGTATGCTGATAGATGTCGTTCTCAATATAAGGAGTATCAATATTTGATTGATAATAAACATCATAATAAATATTTCCGTGAATTTTTATAAACGATTGTACGGAAGCCTTATCTACTTTCGCATCAATCTGTCCTGTTTCTTTCCTGATTGTCGCTGCACTTACTGTAACCTGGTGTCCCGTATCTATGTAAATAAAAGTAAATGCATTATAAAACACGCGTCCCGAGCTGATTGTGATTACTTTAAAAGTATCGCTGAATAAATGGATTTTGATATGATCGGGATAATAGCTTTTTATGAAATACCGAACAGATTTGTGCAGCGCTGAATCAGCATGATTGATTTGACTTAAAATCTGGCAAGGGATGATCAACATGCATAATATAATTACACCAAACCGCATAGAGGCAGAATGCATTTTTTACAGAAATAATAAGACTAAGAGATTAGTTTCAACAGGGCACAGAAAGACTACATGACTAAAGGATTAGCTTTACAAGGGAACCAGATTAGCATTGGATTCGAACACAAAGTTTAAATAACATTTTTCAGATTAACAAATTTTTTTTGAAATTTTATTTTTTTAGTAGATACAATTCATAAAATCTTATATATACTTTATGCTAGCGTTCAGATAACTATTCAAAGATCACACTATATAATCTTGCATTTAAGGAGAGGTAATTATCAGGCCGTCATTACTTGGCTTGAAAAGAAAAATTAAATTAGAATTGATGAATTCTACCTATTGCGAAATGTGTGTACACGAGAAAATTTTTACTTAGGGGCTGCTGTTTAACACAGAATGTCAATCCAGCATGCATTTCAAGGCAAAATTGATTTTTTAAGTGCAAGGCTTTCTAAACAAATCCTTTAAAACCCTTGCACTTAATTTTTGAGTAAATATTTTAAACTTAATTTTTATTTATTTTTTTTCAAAAAAAGGTTGAAAAAAGCTAAAGCAACTTGAATTACCAATTTTTAGCCAAAAAATGGAGTACCCGAATTTTTTAGGACTTAAACAGCAGTCCCTACTTATCAAAAACAATCCCGACCTGATCACTTTTTATACCGATCTGACAATTAATTTCATAAGGCATTGTTTATTTTGCTATTATTCCGATATAAAACCCTGTGACTGCATGCCATACCAGCAGTATGGCCTCACGAAAATGCCCGACCTTGCATTATCCTTTGCACAGACTGGATTATCTGATATTCCGGCGCCTGCATCCCCAGCTACTTAAAGAAGCATGCGAACTGGGAATTGACAATACTATTTTTTGGGAAGAGGCCTTAGAAAAAGCAGCAAGCATAAGGTTATCTCTACTTGACAAAATGATATTTGCAAAGCGTAAGAAAGAAGTTAGTGTTATCATTTTAACCATGCAGGCCGGTTGTATCAACCTTTCGGATACAATATCACAATATAATGTTTCCCTCGAAGAACTTTCTATAGACAAAAAAGAAACTTTACAATGGCTGCAGCGTTATGAAAATATCCAACGACACCTGCTGGAAGCAATCTCATTTATGGCCTATCATTTGCCAGTTATTTTGATAACAGCCAGCATATACCAAAGCAATGGCTTGCGACCGATATGGAAAATTTAGATTTGAAACTTGAAGAAATAAAAATGCTTTTACCAGGCTTGTGCAGAAATAATAAATTGTGCAGGGCGCTGCTTTTATCATTGAAAGAATTTGCAGACCAGAACAGATCAAGGCCATATACCTACCGAAAGTTTGCTTACCTGAAAGAACTTTTACTGTCACTTGAAAAGCTCAGCATTAACTCCCGTAGTGATGAATTTTGTCTAATGCTTGAAAAACTACTTATGGAAATGAATTTCAATCATCCTTTTTTTGCAGAATATATTTCCAATAAGCTTAGCGCAAAAGCGGAAGAATATGAAACTGTGCAGGAAAAGATTGAGTTTTGGCGCGGATGCCAGAAAGAATTTGCTCCATTCGAGATTAAACCATCATTGTCATTAAACCCCGATGCACCTTCCTTAAAAACCAGTCTTACAGAAATCATTACCAGTGGGTTGGCCTCATTGGAAAAGCAAACAATGCAACAACGACAGCAAGGGAGCAATGAAGCAATGAAAGGCGAGAAAATTGAAACCAAGTTATCTGTGTCACAATTGGCAGTATTTCTCCGACTTGCAGCAGAAGAAGGTATTATAGTGCATAAAAACCAGTCGGATATATTCAGGCGGGTGGCAGCGACATTTCAGACAGCAAAAACAGACACAATTTCTGTACAAAGCCTGCGGGGTAAATATCATTCTCCTGAAAGGGCAGCCACCGATATCGTAAAGGATTATCTGATCGGGATGATGAATAGATTGAGAAGATTGTAGCGTTCCCGCCTTCGCGGGAATGACGGCGCCTTCGCGGGAATGACGAGCACTGATTAATTAAAAATAATTTTCATAACTCAATACAGGACTGCATTTGGCGCGGGTTATATAACCTTTGTAACTGTTTTTTGCGTATTGCAGGCTTTATTTTTGGTTTCTGTGTGAAAGGTAAAGAAATCCCGAGAAGACTTACCCGGATCATGGCTCCGTCCGCGGCGGAGAATATCAATAAATCAATTTTTTAAACAATCTAAAAATGTTTAGTTATGGCACGTCAAAAAGGTATCATCCCTCTACAGGGTACGATCGGTAACATTAATTTCTTTAAAAGCGGTGACGGATATATGGCCCGCGAAAAAGGTGGCGTATCGGCAGATAAAATAGCCAATGACCCTGTTTTTGAACGGACAAGGGAAAACAATGCTGAGTTTGGCAGGGCGGGTAAAGCATCGAAAGTATTACGCACTGCGTTTCGACCGCTGCTGCAAAAGGCTTCTGACAATCGTATGATCAGCAGGCTGTTAACCAAAATGCTCGAGGTGATACACGAAGATGGAGTGAATCTTCGCGGACAACGGAATGTAATTGACGGAGAGGCAACTATGCTCGAGGGATTTGAATTCAATATTAACAGCAGGCTCAGTGCTGTGTTTCATGCAAACTACACTATTACTCTCACCAGAGCTACCGGTGTATTGAGCGTTAATATACCTGCCTTTGTCCCGGCAGAAAGGATCGCCGCACCGCAAGGTACCACTCATGTGCGACTGTCTTTGGGCGGCAGCGACATTGATTTTGAGAATGAGATTGTTAGCGCTGAAAACGTTCAAACTGATTTCATCGCCTGGAACAACCAGATGGTGACGCTGCCTGACCTGACGGTCAATCTTCCTGCGGCAAGTACCCATCCGTTATTCGGCTTACTTTCAATAGAATTTTTACAGGATGTGAACGGCGCGAAATACCCTTTGAAAAATGGCAAATTTAATGCGAGCTCTCTAATTAAAGTGGATAACCAGTAATCCTGTGGCAGCAACCAAGCTCCTGCAACAGCGGGAGCTTTACATAGGTTTTAAAAACCGGTAAAATCATCGGTATTGCATTTGGAAAAAAGGAGGGTAACATGAACAACCAAACGGGAAATAATCTTTCAGCGCTGATAGCAACCCTGGCGGGTACGCTTTGCGGATTATATAATTCCCTTCATCTTGAAGATTTCGTCAAAACCATCATTCTCACTGCCGTGGGAGCGGCCGTCAGTTTCGCAGTTTCGTTCCTGCTGCATAAAATAGCAAAAAGGATAAAGTGGTAGGCGTTAAAGGTTCTTCCGATTCCGGGGGAACCTTTTATTCAGATGCAATGAAAAAATATTAGCTATTGGATTCAGGAGCTGCACAATCAAAGCCCGGAGTGGATCGGGTATTGCGTTTATTGCAGGTGAAACCAATGGATATCGCAAGCCTTTTTTATGCTCCCACATGCAGCAAATACTTTTCCTTAAAATATTCTTCCTTAAAAATTTTATCTATCTCAATCATTCGCGGCCGTAAACCGCTTTCGGAAATTTCCTGTGCAAGGTCACCTCCTTTTAAACAGATCAATCCGTTACTTAAATTTGACGTTTGACGTTTGACATTTGACGTTTTCAATAATGGCTTACTCCATTTCCATAATTCTTTCAACGGCGCCACAGCACGTGACACAACAAAATCAAATTTGCGGTTTTGGATTGCTTCAGCACGTATGTTTTGCAATGTTATATTTTTCAGTCCTATTGCATTTGAAACGGCCTCAGCTACTTTCAGTTTTTTTGCAATGCTGTCCACAAGATGAAAATGCACTTCAGGAAAAAAAATAGCAAGGGGAATACCGGGAAAACCGCCGCCTGTACCTATGTCAATGATCTCAGTGCCTCTTGCAAAATCAATTACTGCCGCAATGCTCAGTGAATGCAGCACATGTTTTTCATAAAGACTATTTATATCTTTTCTTGAGATGATATTGATCCTGCTGTTCCATTCTTTGTATAAATGATCCAATGCAGCAAACTGTTTAAGCTGCGTGTCTGTAAACCCGGAAAAATATTTCAGAATGATCTCCATGCGTTGCTTTCTTTTTGCAAGTAAAGAACAGGAAAGAAATTAAGCCCAGTTTTTCTTTGGCCTTTTCCATAAGGCAGGCACAAATAACAGGTAATAAAAAAACATCCAGATGTCGAAAAAAAGAAAGAATGGCCATAGGCCTGCTTCATCCAGCTTTTTCATGCTTTTGTACCATATAATTCCCTGTATGATAAGCTTCCCTCCAAATATTACCAGTGATATCTTCCAGTTATAAAACAAGGCTGCAATAAGCAAGGGATAAGAAAGTGTGTACATGAATGAATACAAACCAAGATAAAATTTATGCCGTGGTTTGTAAAATTTTGCTGTAGTATAATGTCGGTATTTCTGGTTCAGCCAGTTCCCCCATGTTTTCGGCGGCTCACTCAGCGTATGCGCATCTTTATCAATTACAATGGCGGTATTATTTTTTGTAGCCACCATATTAATGAAGAGATCATCATCACCGCTCTGTATCCGGTTGAGAGAAGAAAAGCCCTTGTTTTTGAAGAATAATCCTTTTTTATAGGAAAGGTTTCTCCCCACGCCCATATATGGCATTCCTGCCAATGCAAAAGAAAAATACTGCAAGGCGCTGTGAAAAGTTTCAAAGCGGACGAATTTATTCAACAAACCCTTTCGTTTTTGATAAGCGCCGTAACCCAACACAATCTCGATACCGTTATGATAACCATCCTGCATTTTTTGAATCCAGTATTCACTCGCCGGTACGCAGTCAGCATCGGTAAGTAAAACAATCTCATACTTCGCCGTTTTTATTCCAACAGATAAAGGAAATTTTTTTCCCGGAATTAATTTCGCTTCCTGTTTGAGCACAACGGTATTCATATTTTTAAATGTGCGCTGAAACTCTTCCAGTATATATTTTGTTTCATCCGCTGAGTTATCATTCACTACGATCACTTCATGGGTGGTTCTGTAATTTTGCACCAGTATGCCGGGCAAATATTTTACAAGATTTTCAGCTTCATTGCGTGAACAAACGATTACAGAAACAGGATATTCCTGTGATTCAGATTTAACCTTCGGATGATACCATGCAAACCGCCTGAAAAAATACAGGTAATAAAATAGCTGTATTGTTATGACTGCGCAGCAGCAAATGAAAAGCGCCAATTTGATACTGTCAGGAATGGGCGGCAGATACATGAGCGCAAAAATAATCATCCCGCCTAAAAACAAGTGATGCTTTGTGCAAGGTTATCCACATTCTGTTACAACAAACCATTCGCCTGGAACAGAGCAGAAGCCATTCTTCCCAAAGGTCTTCAGTAAATCAATATTTTTGCTTCAGCCCTGCAATACTACACCGCCGGGAATCTTTATATGCCAGCATTGCAATTCGAATTACATCATTCTGACATCAGCACTAAAGCAAGAGCAGGAAAAATAACCACAGACCATGGTGAAATATTTACGCCGGTCTTTATGCCGGTAGGCACTGCGGGCAGTGTAAAAGCAATTACACAGCAACAATTACTGGGCGAAATAAAAGCACAGATTATTCTTGGCAATACCTATCATTTGTATTTGCGCCCAGGCACAGCAATACTTGAGTCGGCAGGGGGTCTGCATAAATTCACCGGATGGGATAAGCCAACCTTAACTGACAGCGGAGGATACCAGGTTTTCTCACTTGCAGCAAATCGCAAAATCACTGAAGAAGGTGTGCTGTTCCAAAATCATATTGACGGAAGCAGACATTTGTTTACCCCCGAAAATGTGACGGATATTCAGCGCAGTATAGGTGCAGATATCATGATGGCATTTGATGAATGTCCGCCGCACGATGGTGAATATAATTATGTGAAAGAAAGCATGGAGCTTACGCACCGCTGGCTCGACAGGTGCATAAAGCGGATGAATGAAACACAGGACAAATATGAATATACCCAGCATTTATTTCCGATAGTACAGGGAGGAATTTTCGCAGACCTCCGTAAGCAATCATGTGAATATATATCATCCAAAGAAGCAGCAGGCAATGCTATCGGCGGATTGAGTGTTGGCGAAACGGAGGATGTAATGTATGCATTCACGGCACAGTGCTGCGAAAATCTTCCGGTAAATAAACCACGCTACTTAATGGGAGTCGGTACACCGTGGAATATTCTGGAATGTATCGGTTTGGGAATTGATATGTTTGACTGCGTAATGCCTACCCGCAACGGACGCAATGGAATGATATTTACCACACAGGGCGTTATTAATATAAAAAACAAAAAATGGGCAACTGATTTTTCTGTGATTGATGAAGGCCTGCAGAATGAAACAAGTAACTTTTATACCAAAGCGTACCTCCGGCATCTTTTTGCGGCGAATGAAATTCTTGGCCTGCAGATGGCAAGCATCCAAAACCTCTGCTTCTATACCTGGCTGGAAAGAGAAGCCCGAAAACATATAATCGCAGGAGATTTCAATGCATGGAAAACATCAACTGCTGAAATCATCAAACAACGATTATAACAACACCGCAACAAGTTTTATTATACTTTTGAATGAATCGCTTTTCACCGTGAAAAAACTTGACTGGTATATACTCAAAAAATTTCTGATTACGTTCTTCTTTGCTATTTTTCTTTTTACCATTATTGCCGTTGTCGTAGATATTAGCGAAAAAACAGACGATTTTGCAAAATCAGGACTCAGCTTTAAGCAGATCGTGATGCAGTATTATATTGGTTTTGTACCGCATATTATTGCATTGCTGTTCCCGTTGTTTGTATTTATAGCGGTAATTTTTTTTACTTCCAAAATGGCAGGGCGCAGTGAAATTGTTGCTATGCTGGCAAGCGGGATCACGTATAATCGTTATCTTGTTCCGTACTGGATCGGCGGCATAAGCCTCGGGCTGATACTTTTATTTGCCGCGCATTTTGTAATTCCCCGCGCCAACAAGATACGAACGACTTTCGAAGCGGCTTATGTGAATGTAAATTCCACGTATAATCCTCTTAATCCAATCAGTAACGATGTATTTATGCGGGTTGATTCTTTTACGTATGCAGGTGTGCGCAACTACGATACGGCAAGAAAAAGCGGCGGGCCATTTTTTATGCAAAGGATCAGGGATAATAAAATGGTTTATAACCTTCGTGCCGAAACCATTACGTGGGATACTGCTAAAAATAAATGGATGCTTCAGAATGCTTTTGAACGAAATATAAATGACCTGAAAGAAACTGTTTCGATGACCCGTAATAAAATCATGCATTTTAATTTCAAACCCTTCGACCTTAACCGTGATGAATATGCCAAAGACAAACTCACCACACCTGAACTGAAAAAATTTATTCAATTGGAAGAAATGAGCGGCGCCGAAAATGTGAATGCGTTAAAAGTGGAAGATTACCGCAGGAATGCCACACCTGTTGCTGTTGTCATTCTCACATTTATTGGCGCCGTTGTAGCCAGCAGAAAAGTTCGCGGCGGCAGCGGCGTGCATCTTGCCATCGGGATCAGTACAGCTTGTGCATTTATTATAATGGACAGGTTTTCTACCATGTTTTCCTCCAAAGGAAATCTTCCGCCCGTTATTGCAGCATGGTTGCCTGATTTCTTTTTCCTGTTCGTGGCCTATTACTTATACAGAAAAGCCCCGAAATAAAGTCTATTTGAATTAAAGAGAAGGTGTAAGCAAATTAATCGAAAAGCGGGTTAAAATCAAAAATTGTGATTTGCCTTGGATCAATCATCCGGTAATTGCAGTTGAGATCATTGATCAGTTCAATATCTGCGTCGCTCATTTCAAAATCAAACACATCAAAATTCTCTTTTATTCTTTCTGTATGCGAGCTCTTGGGAACGATGGTGTGCCCCCTTGACAGATGCCAGTTGAGCACAATCTGTGCAACAGTCTTATGATATTTTTCCGATATGGAGCTCAACAATTTTTCGTTGAAAATATCTCTTTTCTTTTCGAATGGTTCGCCGAAAGCTTCAAGGCTGGCCCCGCATAAAGGCGAGTAAGCTATGGGTGCAATATTATTTTTAAGGCAAAACCTTACCAGGTCAGGTTGCGACAAATATGGATGCAATTCCACCTGGTTGCATGCAGGCTTATACCTGGCATAAGACAAGAGATCAAGCAGTATCTGAACATTGAAATTTGAAACGCCGATATTTCTGCATAGCCCTTTTTCGATGCATTCTTCCATTTTGGACCAGGTGACATGCAGGGCCGGTTGCGTTACCCTGCCAATTGAGGGATCAAATATTCCAACAGGCCAATGTATTAAAAAAAGATCCACATAATCCAGTCCGAGGTCTGCAAGGCTTTCTCTTAGTGAAGCTTCGGGATCGTAGAGCCTGTCGGGCCATACTCTTGTCACAATAAAAAGTTCACTGCGCTGCGCTGCCCCGTTTTCAAAAACTTTTTTTAAGCCGGCACCTATCTCTTTTTCATTCCCGTACTTTCTTGCAGTATCAATATGGCGATAACCATATTTTACTGCATCATACACTAAATCCTCAAGCCCGGTCGCTAAAAAAGTTCCGAGCCCTATACGCGGCATTTTTACACCATTATTCAAGAGGTAATCTGCAGAGAGGTGAGTACTATTTTCTTTTTGCATAATACCGGTTTAATTGTTTCAAAACTAATTAAAAATTTCTACCATCGTTTTGAATTGTCATCCTGATCGTAAAACGTTTTCTCAATACCAATATCCCTCCTGGGTTTTATGCATACCCAGCTAATAATTGTTCATAGATGAGAAAATTTTCTTCATCATAACAAATAAAATACACGTCTGCGACAGATAAATATTCAGCAGTAAATTTTTTTACAGTGCTTACTGCAATTGAAGCTGCCCTGTCTTTCGGAAAACCACATATGCCTGTGCTGATATTCGGAAACGCAATAGATCTGATATTGCACTG
>JAHEZC010000559.1 GCA_023251275.1 Parafilimonas sp.
TTAATACTAAAAAAATCATTCTATAATATTATGATGCCTGATAGTTTTAGGCAATAATAAAGCTCATTGTGCAATGCCGAATAACAGACAAAAAGTACAAGTGTGCGACGTAAGAGAAGCTTTATAGATGTGTTTCAGCCTGATTTAAAAAATCTATATTTCCTGTGCCTGTATCAGCAAAGTTCAATAAACGATTATTATCAAAGCAACATTTACCAAGTATTCCTGAATTTGAGCGGACTTAGCTGTATATGTTTTTTGAAGAACTTATTGAAATGAGTTGTTGCTGAGCAGAACTTACGCAGGGATAAATCAGGGATATAGATAACAGGCAACTAATAATGATGCTTTTATAATTAAAGTAAATTGATGTATCAGGTTGGTTACATGGTTTACTAATCGTTACGGAGACGGTCATTTTGCTCATGCCAGTTATATTTCTCCGAAAGTATAAACTTGTGTAACAGAGAAAAATTTTTTCGACGAACAAAAGAAAAGCTATGACCAATTATTTACTGCGGCCCAACCTAAGAATAACAACTGTCTATCGGCAATGCAAATCCAATCAAACATTCCTGAATTTCAATGGACTCAGTTGTGCATGTTTCTTAAAGAAGTTGTTGAAATGAGTGGTTTCAGTAAAACCCAATGCGTAGGCAATTTCAGATACATTCCACGGACTATGTTTCAGCAAAATTTTTGATTCCTGTAAAATACGTTCGGCAATGATCTGCGATGTTGTTTTATCCGTTGTTTCTTTTACTGCCCTGTTCAAATGATTGACGTGAACATTTAGCTGCTTTGCATATTCAGATGCAGAACGGAGGTTTACTGCCTGGTGATTTTCGTCAATAGGAAACTGGCGTTCCAATAACTCAAGAAATAAAGTGGAAATTCTTTTTGAAGCATTGAGAGGCTGCTTATCAATTTTTGCGTCAGGCTGCATTTTCAGGGCAAAATGGATCAACTCAAATACCAGTGATCGCAGCACATCATATTTGTGGATATAATCAGAATTGATCTCTTCAAACATTCGCTGAAACAAATTATTTACTTTGTCTGCCTGTTCATCCGTCAGCTCAAACACATGTGTTCCGTCGGGTTGAAATACGTTATATTGATTTAAGTTTCCGTATTGGTGAAAAAAATGCTGGTTAAATATGCAATACACACCACTGCGTATCTTATCGAGGTGCTCCCACATATACGGTATATGCGGATTGGAAAAAGACAATGCCTGTTTTTGCACTTCAAACACTTTATCCGCATAATGCACTTTGCTGATGCCCATTACCAGCATGATCTTATAAAAATCACGGCGTTTATAAGGTATAGAAGAAGCTTTGCCTTCCTCAAAAGGCTCCAGCTTAAAAATATTGAAATGCCCGATCTCATTGCGCAGATTATCGGGTATCCAATCAAATTTTCTTTTATAAAATTCTTCTATGGTTTCCACTTTTCGCATCTCCCACAAACTTACTGATTCCCGGTGGTTGTTATTGCTGTACATATTTTTTATTGAATGAGTAACCCAGGCTTACATTCCACAGAAAATTTTTACTCCCTGTAATATCACTGTTGATTTTTTTGTTGATGGTGGATGAAATAAAAAGCGGGAAATTTTTCTTTGCCAGGGTAAATGACGAAGTAAAGTAAAATCCATCCTGCGCATCCAGTTTTAAGTAGTAGAATTGAGGATTGAAGGCGATATAAAATTCGCCTGGAATTTTGATATGAGAAAAGTTTGTGTTAAGCGTAATAAAGTGTGTATTATTAATGGTGCCTGCATCAAGACCATGTGAATACAGGTAGTATATACCCACACTGATGTTTTTTGCAACGGAAACTCTTGGAAAAAGTTCTCCTGCGAGGTAGCGTCTTGTTACCGTTGTATTGACTGTATCGCCGTTTATTGGTAAAAGTGAAGTTTTAAAATTCAGCCCGAGATGGGTCCCAACATTCATATTAAACTTATCTGTTGTCCCTAATTTGTACCTGCCCCAAAAAAGCATGGACCACGGCTTTCCTGATAATGAAAAACGAATATCCGGTTCAAAACTGAACCTGTTTTTTCCCGCAGACAGGTTAAATATAACCGCTGGTTTTTCAAGCGAAAAGGATGGCACAATGGAAATACCATTATTCGTAACACTTACAGCGCCGGAAAAATGACGGATATTTTTTGTACTGTCATTTTTTTGCGAGTAAGAGCAATGAGTAATATGTAAGATCACATAAAATAATATAGCTCTTTTGCCGAAAACCTTTGATCGCAGAAAATTCATACTCTTAAATTTTTATAATTTTCAAGCTGCAAAGAAATTTTGTTTGAGAGGGTTTATCTAACGAAATTCAAAGCAATGATTACGATTTTCAAACAACATAACAGTTATTGTTATGCATAATATTCTTTAAAGCGCAGGGGAGTAAAAATTATATATTTCCCTGCGTTATGAATAAGAATGTGGTTCGCGCAGACCTTGTCCCGAACTTTGTCCTGCACGACTCCCTTATACTTTGCGGGCTTATTTTCAGCGATGCTTCTTCTTTGATA
>JAHEZC010000560.1 GCA_023251275.1 Parafilimonas sp.
CTGAACTCTTTGCCAGAAAACTGAGAAAAATTATATGCGACGAAATAACATCTACAGAAAAAACTCATGGTATTGATTTGATGTTTAAGATAGATGCTGCTTTTAAAAAGCTTTCAAAAGAATGTGGAGAAATGCAGGATTTATATGACATAGAAACTAACTATTCTATTAATAAAGCTGAACAAATAAAATGGAATAAGTCTATTTGGAATAGCTTAGAAAAATTTAATAGTTGGGTCTTAAAATCATTTTTTATTGAAAAAAATATTGTTTATAAAGAATAAACGATTGAATACGGCATAATTCGCTGTACCTACAATAACAGCCATAAATGTGAGCGATGGAATTCGATTTCCGATAGATAATGGCTTTTTATAATCTTTTTTGAATAACAAAGAAAGGTAGAATAGTATAGATGCTTCCTTCGTCAGCATAACAAGCTGAAAAAAGATGACAAGCTGAAGAATAGATTCTCACCCTAATCACAAAGCCCAAGCTTGTCATGCCGAAGCATGAGGCATCTGTTCTCGCTTACTTTCAATAAAGTAATCAACGCACATTTTACAAATTCCCCTTCTTCAATTCGTCCACTGCATAATTTGCTGCACGTGCAGTGATCGCCATAAATGTGAGTGATGGATTTTGATTGCCGACAGATGTCATGCAGGCACCATCAGTGACGAAAACATTTTTGGATGCATGCAATTGGTTCCATTTATTCAGCATGGAAGTTTTGGGATCTTTTCCCATTCTTACACCGCCCATTTCGTGAATATCGAGGCCGGGTGCCTGTTTGCTGTCGTTTGGTACAATGTTTTTGCAACCTGCTTTATCTAATATTTCTGCGCCCTGCTCCAAAAAATCTTTTACCATTTTTTCATCATTATCATCATACCCGACAGAAGTGACCAGTTGCGGAATACCCCATTCATCTTTCAGGTCTTTACTCAATCGCAGATGATTATCATGCTTTGGGATTACTTCCCCCTGCATGGACATATACACGCCCCAATCACCTGCTTCGCTCATGGCATCTTTGTACCCAGCACCAATTGTGTCATCGTTTTTTTCATTTCCTGTGTTGCGGTAAGCGCCCCAGAAAACAAGATAGCCACGTAGAAAATCGGTTTCCTGTTTATACACATTCCTGAAGGATGGCATCAGCGGAGATACAGGCCTTCTGCCATAATAATACTCATCGCCAGGGCCATCAATCGTTGCGTTGAGTGAGCCGCGGTAATTTTGAAATGCCATATATCTTCCTAAAATATCATGATCATTTCCAAGGCCATCCGGAAAGCGGGATGATGTAGAATTCAATAGAATAAGATTGCTGTTCAGGCAGGCTGCATTTACGAAAATGATCCGCGCAAAATATTCAGTTGTTTGTTTTGTCTTTGCATCAATCACTCTTACACCAACTGCTTTTTCTTTATGTTCGTCATAGATAATAGAATGAACAACTGAGTCAGGACGCAGTGTAAGATTACCTGTTTTCTCCGCCCATGGCAACGTAGAAGAATTAGAACTGAAATATCCGCCATAAGGACATCCGCGCTGGCATATATTGCGTGCCTGGCATTGGCCGCGGCCCTGCTGCAATTGTATCTCAGTTGGTTTCGTAAGGTTAGCACAGCGGCCCATCAGCATCCGCCTGTCTTTATAGTAAGTATTTACTTTTTGCTGCATCTTTTTCTCCACACAATTAAATTCCCACGGCGGCAGAAATTCGCCATCAGGCAAATGCTCAATGCCATCTTTATTACCGCTGATGCCGGCAAATATTTCTACATGAGAATACCAGGGAGCAAGGTCATTGTAACGTATGGGCCAATCCACTGCAAAACCATCACGTGCAGGCGCTTCAAATTCAAACCTGCTCCAGCGCTGTGTTTCCCTTGCCCACATCAGCGATTTGCCGCCGACCTGGTAGCCACGTATCCAGTCAAAAGGTTTTTCCTGTATGTATGGATGTTCTTTATCTTTTACAAAAAAATGCTGCGCCGATTCATCGAATGCATAACACCTGCTGATGATGGGATTTTCTTTTTCAATCGCCAGCGGCAATCTTCCTCTATGTGTAAAATCCCAGGGGCTTTTTAAAGCGGTCGGGTAATCTTTTTTGTGCACCACATTGCGGCCACGTTCCAGCACCAATGTTTTAATACCGTGTTCACACAATTCCTTTGCAGCCCATCCGCCGCTGATACCGGAACCAATGACAATGGCATCATAAGAATTTTGAGTAATGGCTTTTGTATTTATATGTAATGTATCGCCGGGCATAATGTCAGATTTTGTTTCTGAAAGATAAATGATAAGAAGAAATGCAACAGATATTTTTTAGTGTAATGCGGTGAGCATAGTCTTTTAATTGTGAGCTGGATAATTTTCTGAACAGGTTTGTATGCGGGGCTGCAATAAAAGTTTGCAGCGTTACTACTGTATTTAATTTTAGCGGAAGTACTTTTGTTTTGTACGATACGTTAATGTGCAAAATATCAAAAATATTCGTCGTACATTACATCATTCCTCTCACACTTCCCTTTTATT
>JAHEZC010000561.1 GCA_023251275.1 Parafilimonas sp.
ATATTTCACATTTTGGCTGTGGCCTGCATATTTCCCTGCCAAGAAACGAAATCACCATCCCTGCATCCCAATCCTTTTGAGGTAATGCATCCATAATTTGTTTTTCAATTTTCTTCGGATCAGTTCCTGAAGCAATGCCGAGACGCGGGGCTACCCTCACTACATGCAGGTCAACGATCACTCCTTCTGCGGCTGCGCCTGCTTCCCGCTTTATTACATTCGCTGATTTCCTGCCGATGCCGGGCAATTCAGTGAGCGCATCAAGTGTGAGCGGAATATTATTATCCTTTTTTATTTTCTGCGCCAATTCCATCAGCCATTTGGTCTTGTTGGCAAAATTGCGCACAGTGCCGATATAGGGATACAATGAATGCGCTGTGGCATGGGAAAGCACCTGCATATCGGGAAATGCTTCGAATAATTTTGGCGCAATCTCATTAATATGACGGTCGGAGTCCTGGGCAGATAAGACCACCATTATCACTAATTGATAAACATTTTTATATTCCAGCGGATGTTTTTTGTTTTGATATTTTTTGAGCAGCGGCTTAATCGCCTCAGCCCAGTTGATCTTGGGAGGCATAATAATTTTTTTTTGAAGTATAAATCTACAATAAAATTTTATTGGCTTGTAAGATGATATTATGCTATGGTTTATGCCGTTAATTATACAATAAGCATAGGGATTTGGTTTTGTGTGGTGGGTTACTGCAGCTTTCTCCCCACAAGGTTCATTACCTTCTCCTTATAATTAATTCCGACCGGGATGGTTGCTTTATCCATCTCGATGGAGTTTCCATAAATCGTTTTTATATACGCTACTGCAACAATATAAGATTTATGCACACGTATAAACTGCCTTGCCGGTAATATTTTTTCCATTTCATTCATCGTCTGGTGCGTGACAAGCCTGTAATCAGCCGTATGAATTTTCAGGTAGTCCTTCATGCCTTCTACATAAATGATCTCGGAAAAATTGACCTTGAAAAATTTGCTGTTGCTCTTTATGAAAATATGATCCCCTGTGGCATTGCCGGTTTCTTTTGGAACCTGTGTAAACAGTCTGCCATCGGTGATCTTATTCACCGTTTTAGCGAAGCGCTCAAAGGAAATTGGCTTCAGCAAATAATCTATTACATTGAATTCATAGCTTTCCAGCGCGTACTCAGCATAAGCCGTTGTAAGCACCACCAGCGGCGGATTTGGCAACAGGCGCAGAAAATTCAGCCCTGTCATTCCAGGTAACTGTATATCGAGGAAAATGAGGTCAACTTCCTGCTTATTCAACACTTCTATTGCTTCCAAAGCATTATTACAAATACCTGCCAGTTCGAACCGGCCTGTCCTCTGCAAATGGCTGCGGATAACATCCTGCGCGAGGGTTTCATCTTCAACTATGATACATTTTATCAAGCAGGCCGAGGTTTTATGATTAAGGATACCGTGAATACATTGTTACTTAAAATTACATCAAGGGTATGAGAGTCCGGGTAAAACATTTCGAGGCGCTCCTTTGCATTTTTAAGTCTTACCTTACTTTCTTTCCTTTCGTCTTTTTCTGTCTGGATAATATTGAGGGCATGAGAATCAGGGTATAATAATTCGAGCAGACTCCTGCTGTTCCTGATGCCCGTGCCGTTTAATCTTTTTGCCTGCGTTTCGAGGTCAATGTTCGTATTGTTAATCACATTGAGTACGATCTGATCGGCCTCTGCTTTGATCGTGATATAGATAAACGGATTGGTGAATGCAGTATCCAGTGCATGCTTGAAACCATTTTCAATAAAAGAGATAAATAGAAAGGGTTCGATCATGATGCCTTCTGTATCTCCCTCTATCGAAAACCGCACATCGGCTTTATACCTTATCTTCTCAATTTCTATATAGTTCCTGATGAATTCTATCTCCTTATCCAGCGGAACTTTTTCTTCATTACATTCATAAATGAGATAGCGCATGAGGTCTGCTAATTTTACCACAACATCAGGGGCTTTGTCAGATTTCTGCAGGCTGAGCGAGTAAATACTGTTCAGGGTGTTGAATAGAAAATGCGGGTTTAATTGAGCACGCAGGTATCTTAATTTGAAAAAAGTATTGTCTTTCTGCATATCTGCCAATGCATCTTTTTCATCCAATGCCTCCCTGATGAAAGTAATAGCCGTGGCAATTGACATATTGATAATGATCCATAAACTTTCTCTGGCTAATGTGCTATATGTATAGGAGAAATAAACCTGCTCAGGCGCCAGCAGATCAAATTGCAAAAATAGCGAATAAACAGCAAATAAAAGGGCATGAATAAAAATGAAAACGCCGGCGCTTAACAGAATAAAAAACAGGTATCTTTTTTTATGAAATAAAAATTTTGATACAACCATTCTTGAATACAAAAAATATACGGGGAAAATAAGAAAGTTGACAAGCAGCAAAACAGGCCATAGATGCAGGCCATGCAAAAACAGGGAAATCCCATTTACCAGGGGATTGATCAAAACCAGCAAAACCCAGTAAAATATTTCAATCCGGTAAGACGGCTTTATTATTCGG
>JAHEZC010000057.1 GCA_023251275.1 Parafilimonas sp.
AATGAGTTACTGGCAGGCATATCAATAGACTTATTGAATGCTTTCTGTTTTCCCGGATCTTCAACCCACTGGTTATTCTGATATTTCATTGCCCCTGCTGTCGCTGAATATTGTTGAGGGAATAATCCATTGAATTAAGAACGATAAGAAATCGTTGCACGCAACCATATTGGCAACCCACTATTATAATAGCCCTTTACGTGATTCTCTAACTGATTTAGATATTCAGGATTATTAATATACTGAGGTGTTGGAATTAAGTTAGAATCAACTCCCGCTCCACCAAAATCTGCGTTCAGAATGTGAAACCTTACCCATTTGGTATTAATACGCATATCGGTTAAAATTTGAAATGCATTTTTCAAAGCACCACCTACTGGCTCGCTTCCTTCGGGATGATTTTTGGGAACGGTTATATCCTTCCCGGTATTATCTTTATAAGTACCACCTTTGTGAACAAACTTTGCGTCAAAGGAAGTTGCTTTCACGTTCATTGAAAAACCTGGTTGATAAATAGCAGCAGCAGGTGGCACACTGCTTGTTCCCCCGGGATCAATTTCTTTGATTATTCCAATTACTTCTGTTATCATTTGAGGTATTCTTGGATTATCTTTTTCTTTTTCATTATTCATCATAGCGTTAAGTCCCTGCAAAAGGTTTTTGCCATGTTGAATGCGTCCCAATTTTTGCGCTTTTTCTGCTTCACTAAGCGATGCAGCGCCAATTTCTGTTTCTTTAGTATTAAAAAACGTTAAAGCATCAACCGGGGCGCTTTCTATTATTAAAGAGGCGCTATTACCTGACTGTTTGATATAAGCTGTATGATCAACACCTGAGTTTGTTTTAAATTTCTCTCTAAACCCAAGCCATCCCATCACCGCTTCCTTTGCACTCTTTCCCATTTCCACTAATTTTTCCACAATCGTTACAAGCTTATCAATTACCCATGTCAATCCCTTATCTACTTTTTCCCGTACCCACTCAAGCGCATCTTTTAATCTTTCACTCAAATTCAGCCCTACCTGGTTAGCAAGGAAACCTATTACTATGGGAACGCCTCTTGCCAATGCCCCTTCTAAGAAGTCTGCTGCTTTTTTAGTGGCTCCCTGCGCTATCTGCAATGTGCCTTCCACAAATGAGTTTACAATCTCCAGCATTTTGCGTAAATACTTGATGAATGACTGTATAGCCTTATACAATGCAATAGCGCTGTTTACCACAGCCATTATACCAGTGGGGTCAAGCATGCTGAGGAGCTTTGCTGTGACTTTATTAATGATCTGCTCCATTACAAAATTCTTTACAGCATCAAGCACCATCTCCCAAACGTTTGATAATTTTTCTTTTATCTTATCCGTTATGACAGCTATAAATCCTCTTTCCTGAACATCTTTTATAAATTCGTACGCTTCGCCCACAGCATTAGCTATCTTCTGTGCACGGTCAATGAGCCGTTTTATTTTATCCACTTTTTCCTTACCAATCCGGTCTTCCAATTTCTTCCATATTTTCTCCATCGTGATATCCAATACTACGAGCAGCCATTTTATCAAGCCCATCACAGAAAAATCTGTTGGTATGGGGATGCCTGCCGCTTCCACTTCTGACAGGAACCATGCTTTTAATCCGTTCCATAAATGGGTAAGGATATTATCGAAGAACTGCATGAACCCTTCCTTAATGGCTCTCAGCAAATTCTTCAGGAATTTTACCGGGTCTTTCTTTATCAGCTCATAAGCCTGCATGGCTTTGGCGATGATATTGTTGATGAGGTCAAACGGGAAATTCATCACAATCAAAATCGCCTCAATCACAATCTTCACGATCTCTATTACAAAAGCGATCAACCTTGCAATAGGTTCCCCAAACCTTGCTATGATCCGCATGAAGGCATTAATGGGATGTACCAGGTCGTTTAAGCTGAATGAATGCCATAAGTCAATAAACAATTGAATAATGGCTGCAGGCGTCATATTAAGCTTCGCTACCGCCGCATTGATCTTAGCGACTGTTCTGTCAATGGCGCCGCTTTCCTTTAATTGTTTATACTGTTCTTCTCCTCCCTCCATTAAGCTGAAGAAACCACGTATCACATTTTCCATTGTGAATGGAACAGGCTGATTTGTAAAAGGATCTTCACCAATAATTACCGTAACTAATGTATATCCCCGCTGCTGCCTTGCCCATGCACTTAAACGCTGCATCAATACTTCTTTGATGAAACGCAATATTTCAGCAGCCACCCTCTTTACAAAATCCCATACCTGCCTTACCGGTACTGCAAATGTTTCATAAAGCCTGTTGAATGTATCTACCGGATGCATCAACGAATCAATAGAAACCGCATTCCATATCAATCCGAAATTACTGCGGATAGTTTGATATAAATTCCCAAATACTGCAATACCTTCATCTATATACCCTACTACTTTTTGATAGGTGCCTGTTTCCTGCATCTGCGTTCGCTGCTGTCTTCCTTCTTCTCCGCCTAATTCAAGCAAAGCATTCAGAATATTTGTACCATTCCTGGCAACCTCGGCCTCCGTTACCGGGTCATGCCCGATGATCACACAAAGTAAAGGATAGGCAGTAGTCCGGGTGCGGATAAAGTCAACGATCTGAGTAAGCAACCAATGCTTGACAATAGATAATAATTCTGATGCTGCATTGACAGCAAAATCAACGATGCTGCTGATGGTGCTGTGAATAATATTACCTGCATCTTCAAATATTTTTCGTGGTGATGCAAGGCTTGTTAATGTTAAACCGTTCCAGAAATGTTCTACCCGGTTTATTACATTATGGACAATACTTTCGATCTCTGTTATTCTCCGGTCAACAAATGCAGCAGCTTCATCGAGTGCGCCTAATTCATTCAGCTTCTGATGCAGCAATCTTCCGCCGGGCATTATATCAAATGCAGCTTCAATAAAGTTGTGACCATTGCGTTCAACCAATTCACTGGTGATGGGATCTTCACCCAATACCACTCTCAGTGCACGGTAGCCCGGTATGGCCATTACAAAATCTCTCGCCTCTGTCAGCAACAAGCGCTTACCTGCTTCGAGACCTTTAGCAACGAAATCTATTGCTGAGTTTACAAAACTCATGGCGCTGTCGAACCAGCCGCACTGTATTTTTTCTCCGGTCCGGGACATGTGCACTGGCGGGCCCCGCTCATGCAAAGCTTCCGGCGTTGCATTAACTGCATCCGCATTATTTGTCAAAGAACTGTTCGTATATGTTTCATTTTTTGTTTGAATTTGATATGATGATTGAGGCGAACTGTTGTCACTGAAGCACAAATCATTTTTTGGCGCCAGCTCATCCGCAGTTCTTTTCAGAATAATATTTTCTTTTGGGGAATGAAGTTTTTCTTCTTCTTTTTGTTCTTCTTCTTTTAGCCGGACTTTTTCCTGGTCATTGTTTTTGTTTTCATGATTAATATTTGAATGAATATTTCCGTCACTATTTACTGACCATGTACTCAATTCAGGCTTGGCCTGCACGGGTGTTTCTTCATGCGTGTTTTGTTTTTCATCATCATGCTCACCCTCCGTCTTCCTGTTTACGTGGAAAAGCTCACGTCTCAATTCATGGAGTGTTTTGGGTTTTTCTTCCACAGGGCCTTCACCGCTACCCAGTGTTCCTTCCATATTTAATAAAGGATTAAAGAAAGCAGTCCAGTTGCTCATCGGGTGTTCATGGGTTTGAATTTGTCCGCCCAGGTTATCTTCACCCGCAGTATTTCCGTTTACCGATTTAACTGTATCTCCCGTTGCACTTTCCACAATGGCATAATGAGAATATCCTTCTTTATAAGCAATATCGCCTGTTTTAGGAATATAGCCCTTAGGATAAGCGGCTTCGGGCTTAATTACAGATTTGCCCAACGTCCACTTAGGCATAGGCACGCCGCTTTTATTCAATGCCCAGAAAACAAATATGCCACACCAGCTTGGCATAGCATCTCTTTCGCCGGTGATCCTGTCGCCATTGACGTCAGCTTTGTTTACCATCATACCCGTTGCCATTCTTTTCTTTTTGATGTCCTGCTCGGCAACAGTTCCTGGTGTGGTAGTACCACCAGCTCCGCTTATAATTTTATCGGCGCCAAAAGTTGATTTAAAGAATTCCAGTAAATCCTGCCAGCCTTCACGATAACCATCAGGTCCGTCTTTTCCCGCATTCACTTTTCCTTCTTTGCTTTTGGCTTTTTCTACTGCATGGGTTAATTGGGGAACAGACCCGGATGGAACCCGCTGAATAATATTTTTTATTTGAAGAGAAGTTTGAACAGACGGGGTTGATGAGTTAGCTTTAGTAGCTCCCTGCTGAATCGTATGAGTAAGTTCATGAGCAAGCAATGTACCGCCTGCTTCGGTCTGCGGGGAGTATTTACCAGAGTTGAAATAGATATCATTGCCATGTGTGAAGGCCTGTGCATGAATAGAAGTGCTCAGGTTTTCAGCATAGCTGCCTGTATGTATGCGCACACCGCTAAAGTCCGCATCAAAACGGCTTTGCATAAATTGCTGCGTACCTGCAGGCATAGGACTGCCTTGTCCTTTGGCAGAATATAAATTAGTTTCAAACTGCATGATACCTGCGGGCGGACCCCGGCCACTGCATTGGATAACATCGGAATGATATAATGAATTTGATTTTCTGTTTACCTCTGTTATGCTTTGTGATTCATCTGCAGCAGCGGGTTCATCTGCATAAGAAAATGCGGAACGATGGATTGTATAGCTGAAAAGTTTTGTATGAACCTTTTCTTCTTCATGATCTTCTTTTCGCTGTACGGAAATTGCGGATGCTTCAAGCTTAGGATGAATTGATGTTTCTTCCTTCTCTTCTTTTCGCTGCATCTTTTCCTCTTCTTTCTTTTCCGATACTGCTGAAGCAGGTTCAGGCATACGCATTACATGGTCTGCCACCGCATCTGCTTCTTTTTCCTGGGGATCATAGGGGTGGCTTACAGAAAGCTTTGCCTGAATGGCGGGTGAAAAAAATGAAGATTGTTTTTGATCACCGAAAAAACTTTCCTCACCTGCCTTACGAAAAAAGCCAGGGCCGCAGTTCTGCTGCTTGCGGCTGATACTGTGAGTATTTGTTTTATCAGCGGTGGTGAACATGTCTTTTTAAATTCAAATAATTATACCCACTCTGTTTTTACTAAATGCTGCATCCAGGGCAACTTTATCATATTGATGTTCCAGGGAAGTTGTTGCAGAAGCATATCATACGGTTTTTGCTCTACCTGCAGCAGCCATTCATCTTTTACAAAGGAAAGTTTGCCGCTGCGCTGCAGAAAAGCTTCACGCAAGCCATTTATCGAAGTATCTTTTAAAATACTCCAGTATTCAATTACCGATGCAAGCATCTCATCAGCTTCCTTTAAAAACTTTTCATCTATGGCCTCTGAAATATCAATAACTGTTTCGGGTTTGACGCCGCAAAGTATTTTTGGAAAAAACAATTCAAATTCGGCAGGGTTTGTATGCCCTGTAATGCAATAATGCAGAAGACATAAAGCTGTTCCTGCATCTGTAATATTATTTTCATGCAGCAATCCTGTTCTTAAAAATAAGGAGGTCAGAAATGGCGCAATAATTACGGCGCCTGCATTGCTGATGAAAATACCATCTGCCAAATCTTTTCTCAATTCGGTATTGTCTTTATCAGCATCTTTATTCAACAAATTATCGGCAACAATTTCTCCTGCTTTATCATCAGTTTGCTGTTGTTTCTTTTTTGGTTTTGCGACAGCATCCTTTTGTATTTTCCTGATGATTTTTTTTATATCAATATGGGTTATTGCCTCCAAATTAATTTTTTGAATCTGGCCCGGATAATTTTGTTCGATGTTTAACAGCCATTGTTCAAGCGACTGGCTTATTGCATCCGTTAAGGGCACAATCGCTAAACCTGAAATCACCATTTCATTGAAATGCTTCAACAGTATTAGTTGCAGGCGTTTGTTACCTGAAATAAAACCTGTAATGATTTTTATATCTTCATAAATTGTTGAAATATTTTTCTGCTCGCTATCAAAAATTACTGCAATAAATATTTTAAAATCCTGCTCGTTGAGCAGATTGGCAAAACGTAACGCAGCTTTTTCATCATGAAAGTTTGAAAGAAAGTTTATTATTGCTGATGGTGATTCATTCTTTAACCATTTGCTTAACTCAATTTCAAAATCCGTTTTAGTTTTTATATCCGAATGCCAGGGTAAAATGCCATGCTTTAAAAAAAAGATAAGTGTTTCGTAAAACTTTTCAGGTAATGATTTTGTTGTAACATCATCACCTTTGCCGGTGATTTTTGAGTGAATTTTTTCTTTGAGCTGATAAATGATTTTTTCTTTCAAAGCATTTTTCCAGTCAGTTATTCCATCAATATCTGTATTTAATTGCAAAGTGTCTATATATATTACTTCTCCTGTTTCTTCATAATCATTGAGAAGGTTTTCAATAGAAGGATTGAGTACTGTTCTGCACCAATCGGTAACTTCCTGCTGAAGCACGATACCATCTGCATTGCCATTGTATTGGAAATTGAGCGATTCTTTGCGGATGATATTTTTTTTATCGGGCATTTTACAGATGCATTGAGTTTAATATTGTGATGATCTTCTTTAACATTTCCATGTACAAAGGTTTGGAAGTTTGCTCGCCGTTATTGATCACACGATCTCTTTCTGCGATGGTAAGGCTCAGTAATTGTTTCAGCACATTTCGCTGCGCCGGTGAAAAATTCGGTATATTGGGTATGATCGCTTCTAAAACACCGATAAGCGCCTCAAGCGGTTGCTGCATAGGCGCCTTGGCTTTGTCTACATCTTCGCTTTGTATGCAGGCTATATAATAGGCAAGCTGCGCATGAATATTAAGCATGGTAAGTGCCAGTAATCTCAGATCAAAGTTTCCCTGTATGATTTCCTGCAAATCTTTAATCCATTTTGTGAGCAGTTTATCAATTCCTTTGGAACCAAAAAAGTCTATCTGATCTTTCACAGGCAGTGTGGCGATACCCTTATCCTGGATTTCTTTGTAAAATGCCTGTATTTCCCTGAAGTCCTTATATGCCGCTGTGAAAGCTTTAAAATTTTGTGCGCTGTCAATATTTGGAAGCCCGTTAAACTGACCAATTATATCACTAAGCGGTGCACATGATTTTTGTATGATTATTTCTTTGTTTACCGTTACAAAAGTCGAAGCGTTTGCAGTTGCACCTTTATTATCTTTTACTGTTAAAGTAAAAATATAAGTTCCGGGCTGTGTAAAGGTTACATTGGTAACAGGTGCATTTTGGGATTGTATTTGAGCACCGGTCGTCCCTGAAGGTAACGACCATACGAAGGAAACTATATTTCCATCAGGATCAACAGAGCCATTACTATCCAGTACAGAAGAAGCGGTATTATTTGCTGAAAGCGTCACTGTATTTGGATTTGCCGCGGCTTTGGCAACCGGCGGCTGATTGACTGCTTCATTTACAAATATGGTAACGTCAGCGCTATCACTTGCTCCGCGGTCATCGGTTACAGTTAAAGTGAATATATATACACCCGGCTGTGAAAATTGAACGTTTGCAGATGCTGCATTCGGTGTTTGTATAACTGCACCAGAAGTACCTGCAGGTAATGACCAAACAAATGAAACAATTGAACCGTCTGGATCTATTGAATTATTGCCGATTAAACGGGCTATATTATCAGGGAGGCTTACGATTGGTTTGTCCGTACTTGCTGCAGCTTTCGGAGGAATATTTGGTTTTTCTGTAACAGTGATGGTTACGGTATCAGAATTGGCCGCACCATCATTATCTGTAACGGTTAACTTAAATATATAAGCGCCTACGATGAGATTGGAAATAAGTGTGGCTGGAGTATTTGGAGTTTGAATGTTTGCAGTTGCCGGGCCGGATTGCTGTTCCCACAGATAAGTTTGTATAGTACCATCCGGGTCGGAAGAACTGCTGCCATCAAGGGTTACACTGTTGGTGGGTAATTCAATAGAAAGATTTTCACCGGGCTTTGCAACCGGTGGTTGATTGGGCGTTTCCGGGGCAGGCAATACAACCATCTGTGTGGGCGGGCAATCACTGCAGCATAAATAAGGAAGATAAAAATCTGCAATTACAATTCCCGGTTTTATGGATTGCACTATCGGATCAAGCACTTCATTGGGGCCTTCTGTTATTGCATTGACCTGTTGCAAAAACAAAATTTCATCCAGCAGCAAAATACTGCTTAAAAGAGGTTGATCGCCGGAAAAAAAACTTGATGCGGAGGTACCGCTCTTGGTATTCACATTTTTTAATGAGGAAGAAAAATCTGTGCCGGTATTTGTTTGTTTTCTTTCGCTTTGTTGTTCATGATAAACAAGTATGAAAGTGCCACCCATCGGCACTCCTGCTTTGTGTTGTATGCCTGGGTTTGTATATGCGTAGTAACCTAATTTTTGTTTGATCATCAAGCCCAATAGCCTGATTAAAAATTCTCTTACCAACAATCTTAACTCAAGGAAAAGGCATATAAGACAATTCATTTCAAGCTTTGTTCGTAACTGGTTCACATCAACGCCAACCATTGTACCTGCTACATTTGGAGAGGCATACAGGTTGCGCATTTGTACAGAGGTACCGGTTAAGTCTGCATATCGCAATTCCAATTGTTTGGCATCTAACTGCGTAATGTGTTCCGGTAAAATTTCAGTCATGCGGTCAATCCTGTAAGGCATCATTACCAGTGCAGCACCTGGTTGTGCATTACCGGTAGCAATATTTACAAACACTTCACTACAAAACTGGTTGTTGATAGTTCCTGCTTCTTTCTTGACCTGGTAACTATGACCGATGGTATTGTCTGCAACTACAAAATTTGCATCAGTGCGGAAGGTATTACCGGTAAAGTTTTTTTCATTTATCGGTGCAAGATTATTTTCGAAAGAAGGCAGCGCCATATAGTAACGCATTTGTTCGGCAAGGCAGCAACGTACTTTATTTATCCATTCATCGAGTGCAAGAAATATATCGGAAAAACAGCAAGGGTGTTTGATCATTTCTTCAAAGGCCGCTGCAATGCTGCCCGTAGTGTCCATCGTGGTGATAGCGTCTGTGATAGAAAATATTCCTCTTGTGTCTGAACTAAGCGCCACTACGTCGAAAGGCAGACGGTTACTGCGTTTTAAGGTTGTTAAATTTGAAAGCACTGTTCTGTAATCCTGCCCGATATGTCCTTCAATGCGCAAAAAATTATTAGGCTCCAGATCATATTTCAAAGGGTTCATTACAAAGTCATCCGTAGTATTATAGTCGGATGATTTGTATGATAAGATATGGGTGGCAGTATTGGTTTCTGTTCTTTTCCTGTTCCATGAAAGATAAAGCGGTTCGACGCCTGTATTGACATTATAGTAAAACGGAATCGCTTTTTCTGACAGCGCTTCTTTACCCAATAAAGAAGGTGTAA
>JAHEZC010000058.1 GCA_023251275.1 Parafilimonas sp.
AATTCAACGATCTTCGTCACCATCCGGTTAAGAAAATATTTATCATGGCTCACTATCACCACACTGCCTTTGTAATGCTGCAGATATTTTTCGAGCCATTCAATGGAAGGAAGGTCGAGGTGATTGGTGGGTTCATCAAGCAATAATACATCTGGTTGCTGAAGAATCATTTTTGCGAGCAGCACACGCATGCGCCAGCCGCCGCTGAATGTTTTATACGGCCTTTGTAATTCTTCGTTTGCAAAACCAAGACCCTGCAATACTTCTTCTGTTTTGTGATGTATCGTATAGCCATCCAATACTTCTAATTCATGTAATTTTTCTGCAAAATCATGGAGGAGTTTTTCGTCAGATATATGTTCAAGCTGTTTGCCTAATTCTTCAATTTCTTTTTCAAGTTGTTTTACCTTTTCAAATGCGCTCATAGCAACATCAAGGATAGAATCATTTGTATCAAAACTTAAAAGATCCTGGTGGAGGTATCCAATGGTTGTGCCGCGGCTTCTTTCAACGGTTCCTGATGAAGGCTGGTATTCACCGGCGAATAATTTGAGTAAAGTGGATTTGCCGGTTCCGTTGTAGCCGATCAATCCAATTCTTTCACCCGGGTGTATATGCCATGTTGCATCCTGCACAATAATGCGGGCGCCAAATTCAAAAGTGATATTATTCAATCCAACGAGCATTGGCTAAAAATTGCAGCGCAAAACTAAAGGAAAGAAATGAAGTGAAAATGTCTTACAATTTGTGCATAAATTATAAGGCAATTATGCCAGCAACAGCAGTAAAGATGACTTCAAAAGGACCGTTTAATAAAAGCGAAAGGGCTTCAATTCCTGAATTAGTTATTTAAAATCTATAACCAACTGCAAGAGAAATATTGAATCCAAAAGTTTGGGATTGAATTAATTTATCAATGTCGGGATCATATTTTTTATTTTTATTAATATCCCAAAACTGGTTATCATTTTTATGAAGAATGTCAGCTAAAGTTAATTCGATAATTCCTTTTTTTGCGAAGGCTTTGCTTAATTTAAAATCCAAAGCCGAATGCGGTTTTTCCCAGACAGGTTCCTGGTCTAAGCCGCCCACAAGAAACAGGCGGCCACCTATAGCATTGAATAAAACAGAAACACCCAGGTTCGTTTTAGGGTCATTATATTGCAATGAAACATTAACTATATAAGGTGATTGTCCCTGCAGGGGACGTTTTGCTGAGTCTTTTTTTGAAGTGAATTCATCAGTCTTTGACTTAATAAAAGAGATGTTTGCATAAGCAACAAGATTTTCGAATTTTTTACTGATGAAATCAAAATTTTTACGGGCTTCCAATTCGATGCCATGTATAGAAGCATTTGCTACATTTTTATAGCTGATTGTTCTTGAATCTGCACCTGAAATAACAATATATGATTCTATCGGGTTTTCAAATTTTTTATAAAAAGCGCTGAGGGAATAATACTGTGCTCCCGGGAAATATTGCTCCCACCTCACCTCATAGTTGCTTATATGCGTTTCTGTTAAGTAAGGGTTTCCGGAAATAGTTGAGTTAGTAATAAAATCATAAAATAATTGGTTGGCTAATTCTCTGTACTGCGGCCTTGCTGCAGTTCGGCTGTAGCTCGCCCTGATATTTGCATTTGCATACACTGAATAAATAAGATTAGCAGAGGGAAGCCAATCTTTATAAGTAGTATCTATCTTTAAACGCGTACCTACATCAGCGATGAAAGTATTTACTATATTATGATAGGCTTCAAATCTTATACCCCAGATCAGTCTTAGATTTTGTGTCAGTTTATTGTCGAGAAGAAAGTATGCATTATTATTGTGCACTGAACCGCTGTAACGATTTGTAGGGCTGTTGTCCTCAATCATGCTGAAACCATTTTCAAGATCGAAATGCGCCGGGCTGTAAATAGTATCTTGTGCAGCGTAAAAAAGATTTTGGTTAAAGCTTCCGGGATTAGCAACAGCAGCAGTAAAAAATCTTGCTTTTCTTTCGCGGTTATCTGAAAATAATACTCCGCCAAATTTATATGTTTGAGTTTGCCCGAACATTTTAAAAGGCAGACTCAAATCGAGATTTAAACCTTGTACATAATCCTTTACCTCTGCATAGTAACGAACGCCACTGCTTGAAATTACACTTGTCCCTGAAGTCAGCAGCGCTACATAAGGGGATCCCTGTTCTGCCTGAAAATACATATTGCGGCGATAATCAGGTTCATTTCTGGACAGGCTGGTATAATATGCATTCCATTTTATCCTGAATTTATGTTTTGTCAATACATGATCTCCGCCAAATTGTGAATTAACTATCACATTGCTTACAAAGAAGAAAGAGTTTGCCCTGATGTCATTCCACGAATAAGAGAAATTAGGACCGGAGCGCAAAACGATTTGATCGGATGAATTGATCGAGAAAATATTATTGAAATAAAATTTATTATTAGCGTTCAGCTTCAGAGACAAATTTGCCAATACGCTGGTAAGTATATTTCGTGTATAGGCACTGTCTTTATAATCAAAAAATGGTTGAAAATTATCCTGGTAATCCAAACGCCTGTATTCAGAAAATTTAAACGAAGAATTATAAGTCAGGCCAAACACTCCGCCGAATCTTGGGTAACCGCCATATCTTTTACCATCATGCAAATTAAAGCCGCCGGACACTTGGATAGCTTTATTGAATGGCGCCTGGTCTTTATTTAAAACAGACCAGTTATTCTGGAGACTTTTTGCGAATGGTATGGTTTGCTGCGGATCATTCAATTGAAATTTTACATACGTTTTTGTTGAGATGTTTTCAAATGGTAAGGACCTTGTGCCATCATCTAAACCCAACCAATCTCTATTCCCTCCCTTATAATCATAATATTTTTTTCCGGTAGAAATAGAATTGTATCCGCCGGTGATCTTTACAGATAAAAATTTTTTTTCAGGAATGTCCTTGGTATTTATCTGGATCAATCCGCCGGAAAAACTTCCCGGCAAATCAGCAGATGCACTTTTAATGATGGTGATATTATCTACAATTTCTGAGGGGAAAATATCAAAAGCGAATGTTTTACGGTCAGGTTCTGAACTGGGTAAAATGGTATTATTCAGCATGGCTTCATTGTACCTGTCATTCATACCTCTTACCACAACAAATTTATTTTCCTGGATAGTGGTTCCGCTTATACGTTTCAGTACATCGCTTGTATTTTTATCAGGCGATTTCCTTATTAAATCGGCGCTGATACCGTCAGATACTACCGGTGAATTTCTTCGGGTTGCCAGTAAACTATTTAAATTCTCTTTTCTTACATCTGTTTTCACAGTAACCATAGCCAGCGTACTGGATTTGGAAAGATTTAATGAAACATTTAATGCTGTGATTTCACCCGCAGCAACCTGCACACCATCAATTTCCTTTGAATCAAAACCAACATAAGAAATTTTAATAACGTAAATACCTGGCGTTAATCCGGTAATTCTGAAATTACCGTCAACATCTGAAATTGTATTTTTTTGATTTTTAGCAACTATGATGGTGGCGCCTGAAAGCGGCAGGTTGTTACCGCCATCTGTTACCATGCCTGATATTCCCGTTTGTGCATTAAGAGCCGGGCATAAAATAAGAACAAATAGCATTGTAAGCAGTAGTAAAATATATCGCATAGATTCTTTTTTGCAATATTGGAATTATACAACAGGCTTTAATAAAGTATTGTATTAAGTTTTTATTAACGATGCATTTTACCATTTTTTTGTTACGTAATTGTTATGTAATTATTACGTAATTGTTATGCAGCACCCCATTTTCGCATGAATATGTTTGCTTAACAATTTGGTAAAGGTTTGTTAATACTGGATAATAGAAAATATGCAATTCCCGCCTCTACTTTTATCAAAATTTTAAAAAAACCTTTTTTATGCAAACAAAAAATCTACTCCTCAAAAGCCTGCTTGCAGGATTTCTGTGTACTGCATGTATGAATGCAGTTCAGGCAGGCACCATTACTTATAACAGTGGTGCAGGCGATACCATTAAAGTAAATACACACTGGACCGCAAACAATGTGTATGTGCTTAAAGGAAATATTTATGTGACCAGCGGCGCTGTGCTGACTATTGATCCGGGCACACTTATTAAGGGAGACTCTAAAACTAAAGGCACACTTATCATTAGCCGTGGATGCAAAATAATGGCGGAAGGTACTCCCTGCCAGCCGATTGTTTTTACATCTGCCAAAGCAGCAGGTGTACGTCAGCGCGGAGATTGGGGCGGTGTTATTATTCTTGGTAATGCGCCGCATAATGCAGGCACCGCTAACATTGAAGGCATTACTCCCAATCCGTACACAGTTATGGGGGGAGCAGACTCGCATGATAATTCAGGGATATTAAAATATGTCCGGATTGAATTTGCAGGTGTAGCGCTTTCCCCAAACAATGAAATCAATGGTTTGACTTTTGGAGCTGTTGGGGATGGTACAACTGTTGACTATGTGCAGGTTAGTTTTGCAAATGACGATTCGTTTGAGTGGTTTGGCGGAACGGTTAACTGTAAACACCTCATCGCATTTCGCGGTATTGATGATGACTTTGATACAGACAACGGGTTTTCCGGCAAAGTTCAGTTTGGCATGGGTTTGCGTGATCCGCTTGTGGCAGACGTTTCGCAGTCTGGAGGTTTTGAATCTGATAATGACGCTACAGGTACAACTAATCTGCCTCAGACAAGGGCTATCTTTTGCAATATGTCTGTAATAGCAGGCTCAGATAGTGCAACCAATGCATTATTCAAAGGAGATCTGCATATCCGCAGAAATTCACACATGTATCTTTTCAATAGTGTATTGGGCGGTTATCCAAAAGGATTTGAAATTGACGGCCAGCTTACACACGATAATGTGATAGCTGATACACTTTTCCAAAACAATATATTGTCCTGCACTTATGCACCTAAATATGTAGTTTCAGAAGGCGGTGCTACCAATAGCGCAGCGGTAATTGATCTTTTGCTCAATCATGCCAATAATCAATTTTTTGCCACGAATGCTGCAGGCGCTAATCTTATAGCACCTTATAATTTGAATGCGCCGAATTTTCGCCCAAATGCCGGTTCTCCTGCGCTCACATCTCCTGTTTATAGCTTCAGCAAGCCTTTGTTGAATAATGCGTTCTTTACACCTGTTTCTTATTTAGGTGCATTTGACGGTACAAATGACTGGACTGCAACATGGACTGAATTTGACCCGGTGAATGTTGTGTATGGCACTAAAGGAATTGATTACACTCCCAAGATAGGAACCGGAGTAATTAATCCTGAGGTTTGTACAAGTACAGGCTCAATAAGCATCGCAGTAAGCGGTGGTCTGGCGCCTTATACTTTTGCATGGAGCAATAGTGCAACCACACAGAATATTTCTAATTTAATTGCAGGTGATTATACGGTGAATGTTTATCCAAAGGGTGGCGTTGCAGCATGTAAAGCCACCAAGACCTATACAGTGAAATATCTTGCACCGGCGTTTACAGGTTCGTATGTAACATCAACGAGCATTGATGCAAAGTGGGACAACAAAAATATTGCCTCTTATGTAAGCGGTTTTCTTACACAGATAAGATACAGGCTTACCTCACCTGCCAGTTCTGCATGGAGCGATTGGGGCGGGGCGGCAAGCGCTTCTAACAAAACATTTACACCAGGCAACAGAAGCGCTGTAACAATACTGGAGGATACTGTAAAATCATTAACCTCTAACAAGAGTTATACATTCCAGATACGCGGCGTATGTCAAACGGGACCAACGACATTCATATTCAGTGATTCTGCACACAGCAAATTAGCAAAATACAAAACTGCAAGTGCTTTTGATATCGCGGCAAGTGAAGAGTTTGCAAGTAGTAACATCAACGAAAAACTGTCTGGTTTTAATGTATATCCCAATCCTGCGAAAGGTTCATTTAAAATAGATATAACTGGATTTAGCAGTGCGGTAACCATTAAAGTAACCAATATGAGCGGCCAGGTTGTTTATACTTCTACGCAAAATGCTGCCGGCAAAATACCCGTAGCTCAAATCAATACTTCTAATATGCCTTCCGGCCTATACACCGTTGAGGTATCAGACGGCATAAAAACAGTTACCAAAAAAATAAGTATCATTCAATAAAGTTTTTCGCATTTGTTGAATTTTTAATACAGGGCGCATTTCTATGCGCCTTTTTCTTTTGCCGATATAAATAATCTCTTCACAAGAGCTTTACCGTTATTTTTGTAGCCAAATTATTTTTGTATGCGAAAAGGATTGCTCATTATCGGTTTTGCTATTGTTGCCGTCGCTGTGTACTTTTTATATTTTTATAGCGGAGATGAAAAGAAAGATTATTCCCCGAAGCAACAGCCGCTGACCATCAGCAAGAAAAGCGATTCATTCAATGTGCCATTCAATAATATGCTGAACAGTTATTTTGAGCTGAAAGATGCCCTCGTAAACTGGGACACGGCAAAAGCAAACCTGGCGGCAGTCAATTTGAATGAGACAATTGCAAAAGTGCCTTATGAAATATTACAGGCTGACAGCAGCATAATTTCTACTGCAAAAAATCTTGCTGAAGGCATGATCGCAGAAAGTAAAGCAATCGCAGGCGATCCTGATATTAATGAAAAACGTAAATCTTTTTATACATTATCTGAGGATTTATACAACCTGGCCAGAACAGTACAGTACGATCAGCAGGTGATCTATCATGATAAATGCCCGATGGCTTTTGGCGACGATAAAGAAGCTTATTGGATAAGCAATACACGGGATATCATTAATCCATATCTTGGCAACAAGCACCCGAAATATCATTCTGCCATGATGAACTGCGGCAACGTGGAAGATTCCCTTGATTTCAGAAGCAGGTGATTTTTCCTGTTCACAATTTCCTTTCAATATTTGTGTCACGCATGCAAAGGTGTGTTCCTGTAAAACATACTTTTGAAGTAAGAAAAAAATATGGGAATTCAATCACCTGGCGAGGTATCGAAAAGGCTTTTATTATTGTTTGCAGCAGCAGGAATTTTATTGAATGCTTCAGGGCTATTCAATGGAATATTAGAGCCTGACTCTGCTTTATATGCCGGCATTGCCAAAAGAATAGCGAGCCAAAATGATTGGATAAATCTTTATGCTGATGGCGGTGACTGGCTCGACAAACCGCATTTCCCCTTCTGGATGGCGGCAATAAGTTTTAAGTTTCTCGGTATCTCATCTTTCAGTTACAAATTTCCGGCTTTTATTTTCTGGATCATAGGGATATGCTATACTTATTTGCTTGCACGCTGCTTATACAATATCAATGCGGCTTTTATTACAGTAATTATTTATATATCTGCCACCCACGTTATACTTTCAAATTTTGATGTGCGTGCAGAACCATATCTCTCCGCATTGGTTACGGCTTCTGTTTATTACCTGTATAAATTGCAGGATAAGACAAAGTTTTGGTATTGTCTTGCAGCAGCGTTTACTGCTGCGTGTGCTGTTATGACTAAAGGCATTTTTATTCTTATCACTATCGGCGGCGGTTTTATTATTTATTGGGTTATCACAAAACAGTGGAAACAATTTATTCATTATAAATGGTGGATGTTTGTTGCATTAACTTTCATTTTTATCTTACCGGAATTGTACTGCCTGTATATGCAGTTTGATATGTATCCGGAGAAAATTGTTTTTGGAAAAACAAATGTATCAGGGATCCGTTTTTTTTTCTGGGACAGCCAGTTTGGAAGATTTTTTAATACCGGTCCTATTAAAGGAACAGGCGACATAAGTTTTTATCTTCATACCATTTTATGGGCGTTCTTACCGTGGTCTGTTTTGCTGTACGTTACCTTAGCTACTTTTCTGCGCAAAAAAAACAGGATCACACAACCGCTTCAATGGATAATTTACGGAAGCGCAGGTATTACATTTTTGCTTTTTTCTTTTTCACGGTTTCAACTGCCTCATTATATCATCATCATATTTCCCCAGTGTGCGATGATGGTTGCGTCGTATCTCGAAAGATCCGCAGGTTATCCAAAAGTTATGCGCAACATTATTATCCTCCAGTCAGCGTTGATTGCAGCAGCAACTATTTTCATTATTCTCTTGATTGTATATTGTGATTTCGGGTATAATTATTTATGGATGTTGCTTGTAATTCCGGCTGCAATAATTTCCATTACGTTTACCTGGAGGAAACCTGTTAAAACAATTTTGTATCGAGGCTTTATGTTTGCCGCAATACTTTTTTGTTTTCTGAACCTGTATTTTTATCCTCACCTGCTGCACTATCAAAGCGGTATGCAGGCAGCAATATGGCTTAGGGAGCAAAAATATGCAGGCAGGATTGCTATGTATAAGAACTATTCTCAATCGCTGGAGTTCTATGCAAACGGAAACGTTGACCGCATTCCTGATGACAGTTCATTGCAGCACTATGTTTCCGGGCAGGATGCTGTTATATATACAAGTGAAAAAAATCTTGCTGCATTTGAAAAAAGCGGTTATTCGGTTAATGTGCTGCATACATTTGATTTTTTTCATGTAAGTATGCTGGATCTGAAATTTATCAATCATAGTACACGTTCAGGCGAGCTTGAAAAAATTGCTTTGATATCATTAAGAAAAAAATAAAATCACCGCATGCAGTTTTTTGCAAAATTTATCAGGTTTGGAATCATCGGCATTACCGGCATCGTTATTGATTTTGGCACAACCTGGCTATGCAAAGAAAAACTGAAATGGAATAAATATGTTGCCAATACATGCGGTTTCTCGCTTGCGGTAGTGAACAATTATATCCTTAACAGGATATGGACCTTTCAAAGCACGAATTATTGGTTGCCTGAATTCGGGAGGTTTGCATTGTTCAGTTTAATTGGTGTTGGCCTGAATAACCTGTTGCTTTTTCTCTTTCATGAAAAAGCAGGACTCTCGTTTTATTTTGCAAAGCTGCTTGCAATCGGTTGTGTATTTATATGGAATTTTTCTTCCAACTATTTCTTTAATTTTCACAGTTAAGTTAAAATCATTTCTGTTGTTGGTTAGTACAGTTGATCTTTAATACAATGGCATCTTTTTACGAGGAATTAGCAATATCTTTTTTTAAAAGTATTGTATAAATGTTCTATATATTTACTTGCCAAAATATTTTGAATGTTTACAGCCAAAGATCATGTGGCAGTTCCGTACTCCGTATCTCCTCGTTCATTGGTTTATGAACATTCAAAAGAATTTTCATGGTCTTATGAATTGCAGCATATTTTCTCATCTAAATTTTTAAATATCCTTTGGTGGCCTGTTTTTAAATTCGGCCAACGCAGTTTTACCAATTCACCGGTTTTTAATTTATGTGCGCCTTTGCCCGGGTTTTCGAATCTATGGAAAACAATACAGAAGGGCTCATTTGCATATAACACTTTATTTCTCGGGATT
>JAHEZC010000562.1 GCA_023251275.1 Parafilimonas sp.
GATGCGATAGCATTGTTATAAACTGCTGCAGCATAATTATGATCTGATGCAATTGCAAAACTGATTTCTTTTTCCACGGGTTTTTCAGTGGTGAAGATTCCGCTGACCTGTTTGTTGAATACTGCGATTGAAACCAGCAAAAGTGATAAGGTTAAATAAGTTTTCATTTCATCCTCCACATTTTATTTTTAGTACTTGCTTTTAATTATTACATGTCAAAGGTATGTACTATGTAATACATACTACTATAATTAACGGTAAACGGTTTTTATAAATGATGAACGGTAATATTTGAGACTTTGTAACTTCCAGAAAGGATTTTAATTCAGGAGATTAATAAGTCTCTTCAAAATATTAGTCGCAAAAAAGCTTTGCAGGATACAAGCTGGGGGTATTTTACGGCACTTAATTGAGCTGTAGCGTGAAAAATCAAAACTTATTCTGGTTTTAAATGTAAAACTCCACCACCTCCGGAAACCAATTGTAAGCTTAGAGTCTCATCTTTTGTTATAGTCCTAAATTGGTAACCAGGTGATTGGGATTTGCAACTGAGTCATTTGCGTCTGTATAGATTTCTGCGGTATATTTTCCCTGGTTTAAAAAAGTCAGCGGAATAGTTATTTGTCTTGCTTCATGGTTTGTAATAATTCCCACATACCATTCATCGTTCTTTCGTCTTGCAATAGCAATATATTCACCGGTTTTAGCGTCTACAACTTTTGTTTCATCCCACACAGTGGGAATTTCTTTGATAAATTCAAATCCCGGTTGTCCTTCATAAGCTTCGGGGTAATCGCAAACCATCTGTAAATAATTTTCCAGAACTACATACATCGCAAGCATGTGGCAACGGGTGCCTATCATCAAGGGCCTGGTATATTGTGTTTTGTACTTCACTTTTGGCACAGCCCTGAATCCGCCAAGATGGTAATCCGTACTTCCGGCGAGCATCCTCGTAAAAGGCATATTGATATCATGATCAGGACTCAGGCCTTCTTCATTCCATTTATTTGATTCGTAATTCAAAGTGCCCTCACGTGTAAATTCATTTGGGTAAGTCCTGCTTAAACCGGTTGGCTTATATGCTCCGTGAAATTGAATATGCAAATGATGTGCTGCTGCCTTTTGCAAAATTTCTGTTTGAATATTTACCATCTCCTGGTCATCACGATCCATGAAATCTACCATCATTCCTTTAAGGCCCCATTTTTCAAACAGTGCGAAAGCCGTATCGAGTTTTGGATACAATGCCGCCCAATGTACCCATACTCTTATGCCCACACTAAGTTTTTTTGCATAATCGCATATTTCCTGCATATCAAGACCCGGTACCGGTGTTGTAACATCAGAATGCGGGCCTGGCTCAAATGGAATGCCATCATCCATATACCATTGATGTAATCCATACTCTACCACAGAATGATACTCGATATTATTTCTTGCACAAAAATCAATATAGTATTTGTTCGTTTCGAAATTATTGCCGGGGGCAAAATTGGTGTCAGGCGTAACGTTTCCATTCCACCAGGGAAAGGTTGTTTTTCCCGGCTTAAGCCAGCTTACATCTTTTATTTTACAAGGCCCATTCAGATTGGTCAGGATATTGCTTTCAATTAATGCTCCAACCCTGTCACTGAGCATCAATACACGCCAGGGACTATGATGGGGCAATACTGCTTTTACTTTTATATCTGATTGATTCGGCAAGGGCGACAAAATACCTCTCAGAACCCCATTATGTTTCACCAGGTACATGCCCGCATAGTCAAGCAGTGCAGCTTCTGTAATGGCGAGATATACATTGCCCGGAAACTCAAACAGAGTTGGCATATCCATTAATGTGTCTTCCTTTATCTCATTTAAGGTAAGTGTACTGTAATATCCTTCATGAGAGGAAGTATAGTTGGGTAAGAACAAAGTATGTACAACCGGGTTGCCTGCAAGATTGAAGGTTGTATGTTCATCAAGCAAGGTATATGCTGACCAGTTTTGCTGCTGCGGATATTCATATCGAAACGCAATGCCGTCATCAAATGCTCTGACCACGATATTAATCTTCCTTCCTGGTGCTTTCGTTTCTTCAAGCGGTATTGTTACTTCTTTATAATGTGCATGAACTGATTTCGTCTTTCCAACAACCAATTCGTAATCTTCAATTGTATCGCGAAAAACAGGCTTGTTTACTTGCAGATTATTTTCAAATTTACCGTTGTCAAATTGCAGGCTAAGCGGTGAATTATCAACGATCATTTTCCCTTTGAACATTACGCTGTACACAGGTGATGCATTTGTTAGCTTAAAGGAAAAAACAATATTGTCATCAGGTGAAGTAAGCTGAATGTTTATTTGGCCAATCACATTTGAAAGCCAAATGCTCAAGGCAATCGTTGAGAGTAATTTTAACATAGAAAAGAATTCATGACTGTCCAACTATTGTCTCAGCAAATCTATTGAAAGCATTGATATTACTGCATTTGAATTATGTTTTTTGATTTTTCGATTTGAATTTGGCAGAAAAATCTGCCTCATGAATTCA
>JAHEZC010000563.1 GCA_023251275.1 Parafilimonas sp.
GATAAAGAAAAACCAGTTCCACATCAAATACAAGAAATATCAGGGCGAAGAGGTAGTAGCCTACGTTTAACTGGATCCAGGTCTTTCCATGGGTAGGAATACCACACTCGTAAGGTTCACCTTTTTGTTTGTTGGTGGTAGCCTTCAATAGAACTTTTGAAATAAGAATAGCGAAGCCAGAGAAGGCAACGGCAGCACATATAAGCACAATAAGCGAGGAAGCACCCATACGCAGATTGATTTGCACGAATATAGTAACTATGCGTTAAAAGAGAACATGACAGTTATCAACGGTTTACTTGCGAAATGTCAGGTAAAAAATCATGCATCAAACCATTGAAATCATCCATATAATTCCAGGTGAATGGCTTTTTTATCATAGCCCATTTCCACGATCCTGTTTTTGGCTTCATCAATCATATGTTTCCAGCCACAAAGAAAGAAAAGGGCATCTTGTTTTTCTTTGCATAGCTCTTCATATATAGAATGTACATATCCATAGGCGCCACTCCAATGTTCCCTGGATAAAGTAGGGTGATAATGAAAGTGAGGTAGTTTTTGTTCCAGTTCTTTTAATTCTTCATGGTAAAGAAGGTCTTCCTTTTTGCGACAGCCAAAAACAAGATGAATATTTTTGATAGATTGCTGGTGCAGGTATGCATAGTGAACCATACTTCTGAATGGTGCAATGCCGGTGCCGGTACATATTAAGAATATGTCTTTCTCCGCTTTTTCTGGTAATGTAAACACACCCTGTGCCCCGCGAAAGGTAAGTTCACTGCCAACCACCACTTCACTAAATAAATAGGTGGTACCCAATCCCCCCTGTGCATGCACGATGAGTAATTCAAATACATTCGTTCCGTCGGGCCAGGAAGCGATTGAATAACTGCGCCACCTTTTATTTGATTTTTCATGAATGGGCAGGTCAAGGGTAACGAACTGACCCGGCACAAAATCGAAACTGTCCAGTTCCGGAACTCTTATCCAGAATCGCTTTGTATTGTGAGTATGGTCGTCGATCTTTATTATTTCTCCTTTTCGCCAGGGTTGAAGGGCCATTATCGTTGATTTGGATAAAGATAAAACCAAATGAAGTTTAATATGTTTTGAATCTGGAAATTTATTCAGCTCTTTTTTCAGGATAAAGTATCTTTGTAACTCTCATGAGTGTAAAGGATTTGCTGGAACAGTATCAGAATACCCCCCGCCTTTTTCAATTGGCGGACAGGCTCACCTTTGCCCAACCCCAAAAAATATACCTGCAGCATTTGCACGGAAGTGCCGCTGAGTTTGTGGTGGCGTCCGCTTTTTTACATCCTTCTTTAGCGCAAACCAATCACCTTATTATATTAAATGATGCGGAAGAAGCCGCCTACTTTCATAATACACTGGAGAATCTGACGGCAGCACTGGATATATTTTATTTCCCCTCTTCTTTTAAAAACCGGAAGAATTATCAGTTGCTTAATTCTTCGCATGTGATGTTGCGAACTGAAGCGCTGACAAAAATCGCCACAGGCGGCAATAAGAAAGTACTGGTAACTTACCCGGAAGCTTTATTGGAAAAAGTGGTGTTGCCAGATACTTTGTCTTCCAATATCATTCACATCAGGTCCGGAGATACAATCGATACCGGCGATCTTCTGTTGAAACTGGCGGATTATGGATTTGAGCGAACTGATTTTGTGTATGAGCCGGGCCAGTTTGCCATCCGGGGTGGCATACTTGATATTTACTCCTTCGGTAATGAAAAGCCATACCGAGTTGAACTATTTGGCAACGAAGTGGATTCCATCCGAATCGTGGATCCTGAAACACAGCTAAGTGAAAGAAAGCTATTGCAGGTAAGCATTATTCCAAACGTGGATACACAGTTCAGAAGTAACGAAAGGATACCCTTGTTTGATTTTTTGCCAGAGAATAGTGTGGTGTGGGTACAGGATTATGAGCTTTGTAAAGAAAAACTGGCCGATGCGGAAGAAGACCTGCAGGCTTTTTTACGATATAAAGAAGAAGCAGCGGCTGCATTTGTCAGTAAAAAAATAAAAGAAGAAGATGATAGCCCGGAGATGAAGGAGGTAACGGCGGAAGATTTTATTGATATTAATGTATTTGAACAAAAACTATTAGCAAAACATGTTGTAGGCTTTGGATACTCGGATACTTCGCCTGCTCATTATTCTTCATTCACCATTGGCTTTCATACAAAGGAGCAGCCATCTTTCAACCGGCAGTTCGATTTGCTGATAAGAGATTTGAAAGCATGGGAAGCAAAAAAATTTCAGGTATACATTTTTGCAGAGAATCCCCGCCAGCTGGAAAGACTGCAAAGTATTTTTGATGACCTGAAAGCAGCAATCGTTTTCAATCCCATTAATGTATCTATTCACGCAGGATTTATTGATGAAGACCAACAGCTGGTTTGTTATACCGATCACCAGGTTTTTCAACGGTATCATAAATACAGGGTCAAGCAGGCCTATAATAAGAGTAAGGCATTAACACTCCGCACACTGCGGGAATTGCAACCAG
>JAHEZC010000564.1:0-1156 GCA_023251275.1 Parafilimonas sp.
CTCTGTAAGGTAATCCCATGAATTTTTATTCAGATCGGCACCGGGATATAAAAAACACAGGTCAGCATTACTCCTGTTATAGTAGCCGTGCCAGTAGTTTGCGCTGTCATAAGGAAGTACCGTTAAACTGTCATTCGGGAATGCATACACATATTTTCCATTGAAGCCATTAACCCTCGTCATTTTGTTTATATCCACTGCATTGAAATATCTTGTGCTGTCGTAAGGCATGTAAATATTGCTCAATGCGTCGGCAACCACCCATTGTTGTTTTTCACGTAAATAAATCTCGTTGAAGTAATGCACCCCGTAACGCCAGTCATCGCCTGATCCGCGAAAGGTTACAACACGATTGGGCAAACCCGCTGCACAGCACAGATAATACAGCATGCCTGCATAATTACCACATTCAAGATTTGCTTTATGCTGCATGGCAATCTGCAGTTGCTTATAAGGTATTTTTTTTGCCATTTCACCTGCATCAATTCCTTTTGGGTTGGGACGAAGAGATGACATAAACCTGCACAATTCAATAACTTTTTCGTAATCCGAAGTTTTGCTGAAAATATTTGTTTTGGAGCGAAGCAGATCAATTCCGCTCAGTAATTCATTTCGTGAAAATGAAGAATTGCTTTTTATCCATGACTGATATGACGCAACATGAATAACGGGGCCGGGCAAATTAGAGTAAATAAATTCATTGATGTAACGCGGTGAATCCGCCATTGCAACAGGGCTATGATCTATCTGAATAATAATGGGTAATGAAGTGCAGTCAGCCGGCAATAAACGGTACTCATAAAAATTTTTATGCAGTAAGCATGTAACCGAGTTATTTTTCTCAGAAGGAAATATTATTGCCTGGGCACTATCTGATTTATACCCGGCCTTTGAAAGAGGTAATGAAAAAAAAAGGGTGACAGAGTCATCCGTAAAATGCAGGTCTCTCAGATAAAGTGAAGAATCAGATACATATAATTCCGGGTATGTCTTGTAAGGAAAATATTTATATCCATCATTGCGATGAATGAGTATATAAAGGTTTATACAAAATAGCAGCAAAATGATAAACCAGTATTTTAACCGCTTTTTTTTCATTTAATAAATATGCCGAGTAAACCATTTGAAGCTGAATAAAAAGAAAATCACCTTACAG
>JAHEZC010000564.1:1194-2534 GCA_023251275.1 Parafilimonas sp.
ACGCCCCTCCCTGCACATAATAGCCAAAATATGCAGATATACTGCTGATAATAAAAGCAAATGTGTATGCTTTGTACATCGCAAAAGTAATGTTGTAGAAATTCACATTTTCACGCAAACCCTGGTCAAAAATGTTGGTGGCCAGGATTCCTGAAATTGAACCGGCTTCACGCCCTCCCCATATAGCCAGTACGGCAGAAATAACGATCAGGCAGGGCACAACCAGCAATGCGCCAAGTATCCTGGGCATCACGAGGTAGCAGCGTGTATTGATACCCATTATTTCCAGCGCATCTATTTGTTCGGAAATCCGCATATTTCCCAGTTCACTTGCGATCTTGCTTCCTACCACACCTGCGAGCACAATACTTACGACGGTGGGCGACAATTCAAGTATTACGCTGTCACGCACAATTTGCGCAATAGTTGAAGGCGCCACCAGCGGGCTTACCAACTGGTAAGCTGTCTGTACAGTAGTAACGGCTCCGAGAAATAAAGAAATGATGATCACAATAGGCAATGAACCGATGCCGATCTCGACGCATTGATGCATTAGTTCTTTCCAATACATCTTCAGGTTCTCAGGCCTTGTGAACATGCCTTTCAGCATGAGCAGAAATTTACCGACATGACTTAAAAATGCTCCCATGAAAATTCAATATGCTTGATCTTATACAAATAATTTATAAATCAATCCTGTTTTGTTTACCCTGGTCTAAAGGCATTTTCTTTTTTGAACGTTTCCACCACTGAGATCGTTGCACGGCTTCCACTGTATCAGTCCTGCATTTCATTTGTGCATCCACGACTGCAATATTAGCCATATTAATAATGCTGCGCACCGAACTGCCTAACTGCAATACATGTACAGGTTTTTTTAAACCGAGCAATATCGGGCCGATTGCGTCTGCGCCGCCTGCTTCTTTCAGTAAGTTGTAAGCAACATTCCCGGCAGAAAGATTAGGAAATATAAGTGTATTTACATCCTGGTCAACCAAATTGCTGAATGAATAATTTTCTTTGAGAATTTCTTTATTAAATGGAAGCCACGCCTGCATTTCTCCATCTACAATCAAGGATGGATCAAGTTGCTTCACCATCCTTGTAGCTTCTGCCACAAGTCTTGCTTCAGGAGAATCGTTGCTGCCGAAATTGCTGTAGCTCAGCATTGCAATACGCGGAGTTATATTGAAATTACGGACTTCTTTTGCAACAAGCAGGGTAATATCTGCGAGTTCTTCGGCTGTAGGATTAAAGTTGATAGTAGTATCTGCCATAAACAAAGGCCCTTTCTTGGTAAGCAGCAAATACATTCCTGCAATTTTTTTTACGCCTTCTTC
>JAHEZC010000565.1 GCA_023251275.1 Parafilimonas sp.
GGTGAAAATACATGGAGTCCTTTTGATGTGATCGGCCATTTGATTTATGGAGAGAAGACAGACTGGATTCCGCGCATGCAAATCATTCTCAGCGAATCACCGGATAAAAGATTTATAGTATTTGATCGCTTCGCACAGTTTCAGGAGAGCGTTGGAAAATCTATGCCTCAACTTATTGCTGAATTCAAAACACTCAGGCATAAAAACATCGCGATACTGAAAGAAATAAATTTTAATGATGAACTGCTTCAGAGGAAAGGCATTCATCCTGAATTTGGAGAAGTAACGCTGCAGCAGTTACTGGCAACATGGGTTACACATGACCTTACCCATTTGTCCCAGATCACAAGAGTAATGGCAAAGCAATATAAAAAAGACATTGGGCCGTGGAAAGAATACTTCAGTATTTTTAACAGGTAAGTATAATCTTCATACCGCTTACATAATTTCGATTTCTTCGCCGTTATCAGTAATCTGAATAAGCAGTTGCGTGCATTAGTGTAATATCAATATGCGAAACATTGTTTTGATATACCGGATCAGCAGATAACTTTTTCCATTCCGGATCATCAACAAAAGCTTTCCAGTGCGCATCATGTTGCTGCATGTTTTCGAAGCTGGTCATATACATCAGGTTCGGCTGGTGGCTGCCTGCAATTACTTCTGCATAGAAAACTGCATTGAAACCAAGTCTTTTAAACAGAGGAATTTCACCGCCTTCATTGAACATTGTTACTTTATTCTGAAATATTTTTTCCGTTGCACTTTCATAGCTGCGCAACTCATAAATTTTTTCCGAAGGCGATGAACTGAGTTGCGGCATCTGCATCTGCAGCGCCAAACGGAATGCATGCAGTATAATATTCTCCATCCTGTTGTAAGAGGGGGCCTTATAGACAGCATCAATATATTCTTTACCGGCAGTTACATAACCATTATCAGTTAAAAGCTGACCGGGTAGTTCAGCAATTTGTTGCACTGCTTTGAAAGCTATCAGAACATACACCAGTTTATCAGCAGCAGTGTCATTTGCCAATGGTTTAAACACACCGATCTTTTCAAAACCTCTCCTGTGCAGGGCGGGCAGCAGTGCTGACTGCAGGTAATTGTCAAGGACTTTCTCCTGCGAACCGTCCTTGAAATGATAGACGGTTAAACGATAAAATTCTCCATGCTGTTTTTTTTCTGCGAAACCAAACAAAAAAAATGTACACAAAAAAACCGACAGCGCTGTACGATGCAAACAAGCATAAATTTTTTTCATAAATAATGATTGAACTGTAAATCTACATCTATTCGAAAAGAGTTGAGGATAAGATTGAATGATAATTCTATGGAGATGGTTCAAACTGTTACACTGAAAAAAAAGGATATAATAAACACCGCATCATAGTTTCATTACTTTTATACACTGTATTGATCAATAAAAAACAAGAACGACATGCGTTTCAAAAAAGTACTTACAGCAGTTTTTATCATAGCTTCCTGCTTCTTTATGCAGGAAAAAACTTTTGGACAGGTCAATAATCCGGTACCAACTGATACTCTCACTGTATACAGGAGTCAGATTGATGAACTCGACAAACAGATTATTGCTCTTTTGGGACAAAGGATGCAGTTGGCAGAAAAAGTGGGAATCTATAAAGCACAACATCATCTTCCTGCTCTGCAGCAGAAAAGGTTTGATGCCATCCTGCAAAAAAATATTGAACTCGGCAGGCATGTGAATCTTTCTGAAACCTTTATTACTGAAATGATGCATGCCATTCACAAAGAGAGCCTCCAAAAAGAAAATGCCATTCAAGCTTCTTATCAAAAAGAGTAAATTGTTCCTGTTTACCAATCCATATTATATATCTTCGAGGTGTCTGACTGAGACGGAAAGATACAGCCAGTAAATCCATGTCAGCACAGTTATTATCAGTGCCGCATAAGGCAGCCACTACGCCAGTAAAGCAATTGCTGCATAAATAAGAAATCCATATTTAGCTCCCCTCCGTGCTTTTTTATGAAGTTTCATAGCCGTCGAATCTTTTAAAAGAGGAACAGGTTTTATGATGGATCTGTGTAATAAATTCCAGCCAATATTATGCAGCAGCGCATTAAGGCAATAGATCACGATGCCCGGCTGTGCAAACAGTGTACACAGGTATTCAGCCATAAACGCAGCAGAGAAAGGCATTAATATAATCGCAAACATAAAAAACCCATTTGCAAGCTGAAACCGGGAAGATGTTTTGTCAAGGTTTTGCAGCAAATTATGATGACCTATCCGGGAAATGAGGATGATAATAAAACTCAGGCTGAGGGCAAAAAAAGATGGCCAGAGATGGGCAACAGCATGCTAAGATTATCCGCTGAATGAATAGAATCCACAGGAGGAACTTTTATCTCTATGATCAAAAGCGTCATGGCAATCGCAAAAAACCATCACAAATGTTTCTAATCTTGCAGTCATACTGATGATTTGCTTTCTATTTTCCTCGGTGAGCAGTGTTATCCAATTGAGTGCATCAACGCTGAAGTTAATTT
>JAHEZC010000566.1 GCA_023251275.1 Parafilimonas sp.
ATAATGTATTGGCACTTGTTCTCAATGGCTGTATAATATTCAAGGCCATCTTCGAAATCAAGGATGGATAAATTCTTTAAGGTATAAGCCACAGATGTTGCAGTAGTTTCAGCGATAGAAATGTGCTCACATAAAGTTTTAATTTTTTCTCTCGCATGTTTTGCTTTATGTTTTTTCACTGCAAAATACCATGCAATAGCAAGACAAACAGGTGAAGTAAATACTTCGTAATTTCTATGTTGCGCTAAGCTCAAAATCCGGGCACTATGAGTAAAAAGCGGATATTCTTTATTCAATACTGAAATGAGAATATTTGCATCAACGAATATTTTCATTTTTTGGAAGAATAATATGCTGACTTTAATGATTTCCGCGATTTATTTTTGGTATGATATTTCGCCTCTCCTTCAGCCACCTGGTTTACCCATTCCGCAATAGGGAAATCCTCTAATGACTGGTAATTGGAATTGGTAACCTTATTCAACAAAAATTCTATAAGCCTGCTCAGACTGACATTGTTTTTAGCAGCAAATCTCTTGGCACGATTCACTACTGCTTCATCAAAACTTAACGTGACCTTGCAATCCATATACAATTATTTGTCACAAAAATATAAATCACACGTGAACTTAAAAACTTATTTACGTAAATACTTTTTAGTGGGCAAAATCCAGTTCAAAGTTTCCTTTAATACGCTCCATCGGTGGATTGAAATAGCCGAATTTAACTTTTGGAAATTCTTCATGAATAAGTTCCATTAATTGTTTTATGCCAAGTATTTCATCCGTTTCGGTCACGCTAATCTGCCCAAGATACCAATCGGGGTCTATATTAAAATTGCGCCATTGAATCATTTTAAGGTCAGTTTCTTTTATCAGCCTTCGCAAAGCTTCGTATTCTTCCAAACTATCAGTCATACCGGGAAAAACAAAATAATTAATGCTTGTCCATCCACCATAATTACGCACAACTTTCAGGCTTTCAACAATATCTTCAAATTCATAATTATTTGGCCGGTAGTAAAGTGTGTAAATATGTTTTCTGGCAGAATTGGTGCTCACCCGGATACTGTTCAAGCCTGCTTCACATAAGGCTTGTACAGCATCAGGCTTTGAACCATTTGTATTGATATTGATACTGCCTTGATGGGTGTGTTTGCGAATCTCAATGATCGCATCGCGAATAGTTTCCCACATGAGTAATGGTTCACCTTCGCAGCCTTGTCCAAAACTGATGATCGGAAAAGGCGCCTGCATCAGATGCGGCACGGCAAATTCAACAATTTCTTCTACCGTGGGTTTGAATGTGAGACGATCCTGCGTGGAAACAATGGATTCCTCCGGAGGCTGAAATGAAATACAGCCAATACAATTGGCATTGCAGGCAGGAGAGGTTGGAACAGGGCATTCCCATCTGCCCAATGAAAAATTTCTTGCTGCAGGACAATGATAAGTCATACAGCAATTTTCCATCAGGTGATTTATCAAACGGTTATGGGGATATGCTTTTAGTAAATGCGCTGCACCGGCCTTGATCTTTGCATCATCATATCCAGCAAACTCCTGGCGGATATCCTGTTCAATACGGACCGCAGGTGCATAAAATTTATTATTCAGCCAGCCTGCAGCAGTGTAACAAAACAAGGGAAGGGTGGGCGCATCCGCTAAACTTTCATAAGCGGCAAGGTATAAACCCGTATAAGCAGGAGGAATGAATGCCGCAACAGCCCATCCTTTTTCACACAATCGCATTTTACCGGTATTCACATCAATTCCGATATTTTTCCGGCCAGGTAATTCATAAAGATTTCCACCTTCGGGCAATTCAATCCACTCAGCAGGTGAAACAGGAAACGCATCCCATCCTGCACGACCTGCAGCATACAGACTTTTATCTTCAAAAATATTTCCATGCCCATCAGAATAAAGTAAATATGGAAACTGAGACAACATGTAAAGTCATTTAGACAGTAGTATTAAGAAATTGCTTTGCAACGCTAACTATTTATGTGCATGCGGCAAAATTCATTGAATTCCTTCTCAATTTTAGGAAGCACATCTTCTTCTACTTCTTTCTGTAATAATTTATTGTTTTTGTAATCAATTGTAAGCATGCCATCTTTTAAAACAACATTTGAAATTTTATTCCAGGCAAAATACTTTTTTGGAAAATTGTTGAAAACAACACCTTCTTTATTAAAGCCGATTTCTTTTGGAAACTTCACTTGTTTTTCTATCAATGCGGTTATCAAAAAAAAGCAGCCGATAATTATATTACCGCCCGGCAATAACCACCATCCCAATGCCACAATAAACAAGGAATATCCGTATAATGCTATTTCATCCTTTTTCGTGAAAAATTTCGCATAAGCCCAGGTTGAAACAATTACTATGATAGTGAGCAAATAATAATAAAATTGTGATGAAGGAAAAAGATAAAATGCTGTATATAAAAAAGCACCCACAGATATAAGCAGCATCAACTCACTAATTAAATCAATCCTTTCAAATTTGTTATATTTCAGG
>JAHEZC010000567.1 GCA_023251275.1 Parafilimonas sp.
TAACCTCATTTATACATGTATAAATTTTCAATATGCAAATAATTCGAAGCATTCAAAACAGAATTTACGAGATAAGAGGCGAAAGAGTTATGCTCGACTTCGATCTTGCAGCACTCTACGAAGTGGAGATAAGAGTATTGAACCAGGCGGTAAAGCGAAATATTCAGCGTTTCCCTGAAGATTTTATGTTTCAGCTTACCAAAGCAGAATATGAAGGTTTGCAGGTTCAAATTGAAACCTTAGAAAGCAGTAATTCTTTAACATCACAAATTGTGATGTTTAAAACCGGCAGAGGGCAACATAGAAAATTTATGCCTTATGCTTTTACAGAGCAAGGCGTTGCCATGCTAAGTGGCGTGCTTAATTCTGATAAAGCTGTTAAGATGAACATTGCCATCATGCGCGCCTTTGTGGAGATAAGAAGGATTGCTTTAATGGATAATGATTTGAAAGAACAACTGAAAGAAATAAAGGAACGCCTGGGTGAACATGATGCACAGCTTAACCAGATTTATGATGCAATGGAAAACCTGCTGGATGAAAAAGCAGCACAAAGAAAATGGAATGACAGGGAAAAAATCGGGTTCAAGAAATAAATCTAAATAAACTATGTGTTAGCACTGTTTATAACATGCCATCGTTTATGATAGAGTTTGTCTGTCAAAAAATTTATTTCTGATGGTATTTTTACCTGCATTTCAGTATAAAAATTTTTTATCCCTTCAGTAACTCACTCAACTTTCAAAAGACATGAGTAACAAATATGATGTTGCTGTTATTGGTGTCGGTGCTGCAGGAAGTTCTGCAACTTATCATCTTGCAAAAACTGGCAAAAAAATACTGGCGATAGATCAATTTCACCCACCGCATAATTCAGGTTCATCCCACAGGCAAAGCAGGATCATACGGGAAGCATATTTTGAAAGCCCGGTTTACGAGCCACTGGTTCAGGCTTACCGGTTATGGTATGAACTTGAAAAAGAATCGGCTAAAAAGCTTCTTCTAAAAACAGGCGGATTAATGCTTGGAAAGCCCGGCAGCACGGTAGTTAAAGGAGCTGCAGAAAGTGCGCTTAAACACAATCTTCCTTATCCGGAATGCAAAACATATTAAGCCGCTATTTCAATATCCACGCATCATATAATTATTCGGCAGTATGTATGTACACGAATACACCTGATGAAGATTTTATTATTGATTGTCATCCGATATATTATAATATCGTCATTGCAAGTCCCTGCTCAGGTCATGGATTTAAATTTTCGAGCGCAATAGGGAAAATTTTATCAGATATGGCGGAAGAAAAGCCATTAAGCTTTGATATATCAATATTTAATATTGCAAGATTCAACTCTGTTAACGTCTTTGAGAAATAAACCCGGATAAAATAATATTACGGAAACTTTGTACAAAAAGCGTATTCTCAATACGTGTACAGAGAAACATTTAAAAATTTTTGCCTATTATTTTGTTTTATTGAAAAATGGTTTACCTTAATGGCCTCGTTTTTTCTGCTATAAAAGTGTTTGTTTTGGGCATTGGGAGTAATTAACTGCTGAAAAAATATAGTTATCAATAGCGTGATTAATAGTGCAGAATGATTGCTGAACAGCCTTTTTTGCCGGCTGAGATATTTGAGTTTTCAGGAAAATATAATTGGTATAAAATGAACAGGAAGTTTTTGCGAATATCAAAAATGAAACAAAATCCGGATGCCTGGAAGTGATGTTAATAATTCTGTTTTATGGCCTTTGCTGTTATATGCAGCAGTGGTAGCTTTTCTGATAATAGCCATTCTCGCCTTGTCATATATTCTTGGGCAGCACCACCAGGATAAAGCTACCGACCAGCCTTATGAGGGTGGTATTGAGCAAACCGGTTCGGCCCGCCTGCGTTTTTCCGCACAATTTTATCTCGTGGCAATGTTATTCGTAATTTTTGATGTGGAAGCGGTGTTTATAATGCTGTGGGCATTGGGCTTTTATGAATTGGGTTGGGCGGGATATATAGGCGTTTCTGTATTTATTGTTCAATTGGTTGTGGTATTGATCTATGAATGGGGTATCGGTGCATTGGACTTCGGGCCGGATGAGAAGAAAATCATGAGAGCATACCGGCGGAAAATAAAGAATCAAAGCGTTTGATGTATTGCGGATGAAAAAAGGAATTTTATTTTGAGTGACAACTGGATGATTTGGAGTCTTGCATTATACATGTTTATTTAATTTGATATTTTAAGCAGCATGCTTCATTTTTGAAATACATTTTCTTAATTAAAAAATATACAGCAACATCTTATGAAATGGTGGTTAAGCAAAGCAGGTGATGCGACCGGAAATATTACCGGTCATGGCAGTATGGAAGAAGCTGTGAGCAAAAGTATTATGCTTACAACCATGCAGGATTTACTGGCATGGGGCCGTAAAAACTCGATGTGGCCTTTTCATTTTGGGCTGAGCTGTTGTTTTGTGGAAATGGCAACCAGCATCACCAGTAAATATGACGTGGCACGCTTTGGTGCTG
>JAHEZC010000059.1 GCA_023251275.1 Parafilimonas sp.
ACTGAAGAATGGTGAATAATCATAGGGAATGCGTTTAATTTACGATTCACATTTGATGTTTCACACATGGTGATAAGAATTCAGAACCCTGAAGTGAGTGACACAACAGAAGATGAAAAATGATTCTCCTGCCGGTATCAAAATAATTTTTCCACATCTGGCTATAATAAGCCTGACAAACAATCGTTAAGAGTGAGTGCAAATGTAAGTGAATCCGCTAAATTTGCCCACCATTACAAACTCATTACAATTGAAGAATATGGCTGAATCCGGAAAATCATCACTTCGACGTGGTAAACCAAATTATATCTATAGTATTATCGGCGTGTCATTGGTTTTGCTGATCATGGGTATTATGGGCTGGTTCTTTCTCAATATTTCGCAGGCTGGGAATATGTTTAAAGAGGATATTCGTATAAGTATATATTTGCGTACACAAAACAAAGATAGCATTGTGCAGTTGCAACAATATATTGCACTTCAGCCTTATGCAAAAGATGTGCAATACATAAATAAGGAAACAGCTAAAACTATATGGAATAAAGACAATAACGAAGACTGGAGTAAGATACTTGATGATAACCCGCTCCCGGAGAGTATTGATTTTTATGCCAGAGCTTCATATGTAAATACTGACAGCCTCACAAAAATTGCATCCAATATTATAGCTTTATACGGTAACCAGATCACGGATCTTCAGTATCCGCAGGTTTTGGTGAGCAATTTGAATGAGCGTGCATCTAAAATCGGATTGATATTTTTAGTAGTTGCAATTGTGCTATGCATAATTGTAATTTTCAGTATAGACAATACTATCCGCCTTGCTATGTTCAGCAACAGGTTTCTTATTAAAACGATGCAGATGGTTGGCGCTACCAGACTTTTTATTGCAAAGCCAATGGATTTACGTGCAGTTCTAAATGGCATCATCAGCGCAATTATTGCCATTGCTATTTTGTTTGGTATAATGCAATTGGCTTAAAATCAATTTCCTCCATTGAAAGCAATTCGTGATACCAAGCTTACAATCATTTTATTTGGTGGCATGATACTGGTTTGAATAACTATTTCCATAATCAGTACGCATCGAAGCGTGATAAAATATCTCAGGATGAAACTGGATGATCTGTATTAAGCTATCCATTTGCCGGAAAAGATATTCTTAATTAAAAAATCAGACCGGTGCATATTCAACTCAACCCAAAAGAAGTATATTGCGCACTCAATTTTTTATAATGGCTGAGAAAAAATCTGTAAAAGGTACACCTCCACCCGCTCCGTCAATTTTATTTACCAAAGAAAATTATACATGGATGATTATCGGCGCAGTGGTAATTGGGCTCGGTATGTTTTTAATGAGCGGCGGGAAAAACCAGGATCCTAATACATTTGATTATAACCTGGTGTACAGTCACACGAGGATTACAATAGCGCCGATATTGATTGTATTGGGATTGCTGATAGAAGTGTATGCCATTTTCAAAAAGCCAAAAACTAATAAGCAATAACTGTATCAACTGAAAGCGGTGGCTAAGTCATCGCTTTTTTGCTTCTTAACTTTCATGCATTTTAACACTGTTTATGAGCCTGCTTCAGACAATTATTCTTTCCATCATTGAAGGACTTACCGAATTTCTTCCCATTTCGAGCACTGCTCATTTAAAATTTGCGAATCCTTTTCTTGGTGTGCCGGATTCCGCTTTTGTGAATATGTTTGAAGTAGTGATACAGTTGGCTGCAATTCTTTCAGTGGTGGTTATATATTATAAAAAATTTTTTGACCTGAAAAGCACATCTTTTTATTTAAAACTGATCATAGCGGTTATCCCCGCTTTAATATTCGGGGCTGTACTGAAAAAGCAGATTGATGCGGCATTGGGCAATTTAATTTTTATTGCCTGTGTGATGATCGGCGGTGGAATTCTTCTTTTGTTTATTGACAATATTTTTAAAACAAATAACATTGATAAAGAAGAAAAAGTTTCTTTGCCAAAGGCATTTGTAATAGGATGCTTCCAGGTATTGTCCATTATTTTTCCAGGCCTGAGCCGCAGCGCCGCAACCATTATCGGCGGCATGAGTCAGAAGCTTACAAGAAGCCTTGCAGCAGAATTTTCTTTTTTGCTTGCAGTGCCTACCATGCTTGCAGCTTCAGTCAAAAGTTTTTATGATGTGTATAAAGAACACCCGGAAGTATTGGTAAAAGATAACATGGCAATATTGGGTATTGGTGGCATTGTATCATTTATTGTTGCATTGATTGCGGTGAAATTTTTTATCACTTATATTCAAAAGCATGGGTTTAAGCTTTTTGGATGGTACCGGATAATTCTTGGAAGCATTATGCTTGTGCTGATACTGACAGGAGTTGTTGTAAATGTATCGAATCACTAATTTCATCAACCTGTTTCGCATTTTTTTGAACTGATAGAACAATTTGAAAGTTTTCCCATTTTATATTTTGCATTTTTCATTTACATTTAATACATGCAAACCGCTTCAAAGAAAGTAATTAAAGGATGGGCTATGTACGATTGGGCTAACAGCGCCTATAATCTTGTCATTACTTCTACTATTTTCCCGGCGTACTACGATGCTATTACTTCAACCAAAGATGTCTCAGGGAATATTATCAGTCACAAAGTAACTTTCCTCGGACGGGAATTTGAAAACGCTTCCTTATATAATTACTCGTTGGGCTTTGCTTATCTTATCATTGCCTGTATTTCACCAATTCTTTCTTCTATCGCCGATTACCGGGGTAATAAGAAGTCTTTTATGCAGTTTTTTTGTTATGTGGGCGGCGCTGCATGTATCATGTTATTTTGGTTTAACCAGGATACGCTTTGGCTGGGTATTGCAGGTTGTATTTTGGGGGCCATTGGCTATTGCGGAAGCCTTGTATTTTACAACTCTTATCTTCCGGAAATTGCCGCTGAACAAGACAGGGACAATGTGAGCGCCAAAGGATTTGCGTATGGCTATATCGGCAGTGTGATATTACAACTGATTTGTTTTGCATTTGTGCTTTCCAGCCTGTTCGCAGATAAAAGCTTTGCGCCACGTTTATCTTTTTTATTAACGGGCTTATGGTGGATCGGTTTTGCACAAATTACTTTTCTGCGTTTGCCGAAAGGGACTCCCGTCAAAGATTTCAGGCCGCATAACATTCTTATCAACGGTTTTCATGAATTAAAAAAAGTCTGGAAACAGGCCGGTCACATGCCTGTGCTCAAAAGATACCTGATTTCGTTTTTCTTTTACAGTATGGGTGTGCAGACTGTTATGCTGGCTGCTACTTTATTCGGCAGCCAGGTATTGCTTCTTTCAACCAGTGAACTTATTATCAGTATTCTGCTTATACAAATTGTTGCTGTTGCCGGCGCCTATATTATGGCAAAGCTTTCTGACAGGTATGGCAACGTGCGCATACTGATGTTTGTGGTATTAATGTGGATTGGAATTTGCGTGGGAGCTTATTTTATCAAAACGCATTTGCAATTTTATATTCTCGCTACAGTAGTGGGCTTGATAATGGGAGGAATACAATCCTTAAGCCGGTCCACTTATTCGAAGATAATGCCTGAGACACACGATACAGCTTCGTTCTTCAGTTTTTATGATGTAACAGAAAAAGTAGCCATAGTAATCGGCATGTTCAGCTTTGGATTTGTACAGGAAATCACCGGGAACATGCGGAATTCGGTAATTGCACTGATGATATTTTTCATCATTGGTCTTGCGTGCCTGTATGTTACTTTACAAAAGCAGAAACAACTTAAAACTTTAAATTGAATCTCTATACAATCAATACGGAATTATTCAAGCTTGATGGTGGTGCCATGTTTGGGGTAGTGCCGAAAAGTATATGGCACAAACTAAATCCTTCCGACGAAAATAATCTGTGTACCTGGGCGATGCGGTGCTTATTGATAGAGGATGGAGATAAATTGATTTTAATTGATAATGGCCTCGGCAATAAGCAGGATCCAAAATTTTTCAGTTATTATTTTCTGCATGGGGATAATACGTTGGAAAAGTCTTTAATGGAACATGGATTTTCAAAGGATGATATTACGGATGTTATTCTCACTCATCTTCATTTCGATCATTGCGGCGGGAGCATAGAAAGAGTAAACGATAAGCTTGTTCCAGCTTTTAAAAATGCAGTGTACTGGAGCAACGAAAGACATTGGAACTGGGCTGTTACTCCGAATGACAGGGAAAAAGCCTCTTTTCTAAAAGAAAATATTTTGCCCATTCAGCAAAGCGGGCAGTTGCAGTTTATTTCGCTGCCGGATGTTTGGCCTGAAGAACACGGGAAATTGGGAGCAACAATTTTCAATGAAAATATTTCGCTCCGCTTTGTAAACGGCCATACAGATATGATGATGTTGCCACAAATAAAATATAAAGGCAATACTATTGTGTTTATGGCAGATCTTTTGCCTTCAGCAGGGCATATTCCCATTCCTTATATCATGGCTTATGATATGTTTCCGCTTACGACACTAAATGAGAAGAAATCTTTTTTACGGGAGGCTCTTGAAAATAATTATGTGCTTTTCTTCGAACACGATAAGGAGATCGAGTGTTGTACTTTACAGCAAACACAAAGAGGTATCAGGGAGAAAGAATGTTTCGGGCTGGATGAATTGTAATGAAACGCTGATCTCTTTATTAATTAAACCTGATCATAGAGCTTAACGGGTAACGGAGGTTTTTGTACTGCATCATATCTACTTTTACACTGCCTACGACAATAGGGCTTTCTATACGGAGCGGAATGTGGTTGTTGTCATCGCTTACCCAAACCGTCATTTTTTCACCGCCTGAGAATAATGTGCCTTTCACAAGCAGTGGCCTGAATTTGATAGCGCGGAATTTTCCATATCTTGTTTTGATGGTTTCTTTGCCGAGATAACGGATATATAAACTATACACTTCATTATCGAGAAACATACTGAATGGTATTTTATCATCTGTCCTGTATTTGTCGAAATCTATATTCCGTGCATAATACACAGCACTCAATACATCCTGTATGCAGTTGGGAACTTTGAATACTCCCGAAGTAGTAATTGCTGTATTGGTTTGCTGATTAAAAGTAATGTTCTCATTCTTTTTATACCCTCCTTCATCTACATTTCTTATAAATTTCAATGGCTGAAGATTGGCGGTATCAAAATAAGTTTCGTATTTATCTCTGACCTTGAAAATCCAGTCGTAGCTTGAGTTAGAGCGTCCTTGCCCTACCACATGATAAACAGGCTTGTTATTCAGGTTTTCGAGCGTGGTGGAAAAGGTAGCTGTGCCTGCATTCAGATAAATACCAATTACAGAATAGAATACATTGTAGGTAATAAATTCACCCGGCTGAAAGGCCGTATTACGTATGCCGCAGAACTCATCGCCTGCAGAGAGCTTAACCCAACTTAAGAATCCAAGAAAAAATGCCAGTGTTTTTTTCACGTTACCTGTTTCTGAAAATTTTTATGCTCAATATAAACAAACTTCCTGCCATTGCCGGAATGATGATGTTCACAAGCCATATTCCTGCCGAAGTGGCAATAATACCCAATGTATTGGAACTTAACAAACCAAACAACTGTATTCCTGCTTCTCCGCGTATTCCCAAATCGGCCACTGGTATAGTAGGTAAGACAGCCAGCACCAGGAAAAGCACACTTGTGGTGGAAGCGGCATTTACCGGGCTTACCTGCACATTAAAAATATGCAGCAATATCAGGTATTGAACGGTAAATACAACAAACCTGCTAACGGATAATGACAAAATCCTTGTTAATTCCTTCCAGTGAAATGCTTCAAGATTCTGTATCAGGTACCTGTATTTATAGACAAAGGGGATTTTTTCAACCAATGCAGTAAGCCATGAAAGTCTGAAATAAATAAGCACCAATAACAGGCAACCCATAAATATCATTGAAATAATACTGTTTACCCAAAAAACCGAAAGGCCTTGTAACTGACCGGCGCCTGCCCATACATTATTTTTCAAATAAAGTAAACCGCACAAACCGGCAATAAGGGTAACTATCAATTGGCTCATGCTGCCTGCAATTGTTAAAGCTATTGATCGAAGCCGGTTACCTTCATTCATATAAATAATTCTTCCGAAATATTCTCCAATACCGTTTGGTATAAATAATGACAACGATAAGCCTGATAATACTGCTTTTGCTGCTGTAAACAACGAAACTTTCTGAACAGAAGAAACCAATATCTGCCATTTACGTGCTTCGATTCCCCAGTTCAGCAGCATAAGGATAAATAACGAAATAATATACCATTTGTTTTGCGGGGAAATGGACTGCTTCAATAAACCCAGGGATTGCTCAAGGTCAGGCTGGCTTTTTACTTTAAGATAAATAGAAATGGATAATAAGATAAATAAGGAAGGGCCTATTACATAATTCAACCATATCTTGAGCCGCTGTTTCAGTATTCAGTTTTTTCAAACCTACATTAAAAAACAATGTGATTGCTCAGGACAACAGGAATATCATTCTTCCAGCAATGATTTTACTTTCTCAATTACTTTCTCCAGGTTACCTGCATCCTGTCCGCCTGCTGCAGCAACTGTTTTTTGCCCACCGCCGCCGCCTTTGATCAACGGGGCAATATGCTGCTTTATAATTTGTGATGCGTCGAGGTCTCTTCCATTTGCGATGTCGTCATCAATCATTATAATGATATGAGGCTTGCCATCAATTTTTGATGCAAGTAAAATAAAGTAATTGCTCAAATCACCTCTTACATCAAAACAAAGCTTTCTCAAAGAATCCGGGCTATCTACATCTACAATTTTTAAAAGTTGATTTACCTGACCATTCGATTCAACATTGTTGAGTAATTGCTTCTTCAGTTCATATAAAGATTTTGAATTTAATCGTTCAATTTTTTTCTTCGATTGCTCATTTTCTGTTATCAAATTCTCAATTGCCTTACCGATATCTTTTGGGTACTTCAATAAATCCTGCACTGCATGTAACTGCTTCATTTTTTCCTGTACAAATTCTTGCGCTGCTTTACCGCTTACTGCTTCCATTCTTCTGATGCCAGCAGCGATAGCAGTTTCATGTTTGATTTGAAAGAAACCCAACTCACCGGTATTACAAACATGTGTGCCCCCGCATAGTTCAACAGAATAAGATTTATCTATGATTACGACTCTTACTGTATCGCCGTATTTCTCTCCGAACAATGCCAATGCACCCATTTGCAGGGCTTCTTCTTTCGGCATTTCATGTATGATGACAGAAATATTTTCGCGTATCTTTTCGTTTACCAATGCTTCGATGTTTTCAATTTCTTCATCGCTGACTTTTGCAAAATGAGAAAAATCAAAACGCAAGTGTTCTGCATTTACCAAACTGCCTTTTTGAGCTGCATGTGTGCCCAGCACTTTGCGCAATGCAGCATGCAGCAAATGCGTAGCGCTGTGATGAACTGCAATTGATTGTCTTTTTCGAGTGTCAACTTTTGCAAAAACTTCTGTATCAATTTTTTCAGGCAGCGTTTCTGTAAAATGAATGATGAGATCGTTTTCTTTTTTTGTATCAATCACATCTATTACTTCACCAGCGAAATCAAGGATACCTGTGTCACCGACCTGTCCGCCGCTTTCAGCATAGAAAGGCGTTGCTTCGAGAACGATTTGAAACAATTCTTTTCCCTTTGCTTTTACTTTGCGGTACTTTACAACTTTTGTTTTTATTTCGAGTGAATCATAACCTACGAATTCATTTAACGCATAATTATCCAATACAACCCAGTCTTCTGTATCAATGGCTGTGGCTGCACGACTGCGTTGCTTTTGTTGCTGCAATTGATTTTGAAATTCATCCATATCAACAATCCACCCTTTTTCTCTTGCCATCAATTGAGTTAAATCAATGGGGAAACCATAGGTATCATTTAATTCAAAAGCAAAACCACCGGATATTTTTTTATTTTTTCTTTCCTTATGATACTGAATTTGAATCTCCAATAGCTCATTTGATATTTTTTCAGCTTCGGTTTTATTATCTGCATAGTAACTATATCCATGTATATCATGATCGGTTGTATAAGCATTAAACCGGTCAATTCCTTTTCCTAATGTTCTTAAAAACGCTTCCTCTTCTTCCTTAACAACCTTTGTTACAAACTCAACCTGTTTTTGTAATTCAGGAAAAATATTTTCAAATTGTTTTGCCAATTGAGGAATAAGCTGATACAGCAACGGTTGCTTATATTCGAGATAAGAAAAATAATAACGGACTGCTCTCCGCAAAATTCTTCTTATCACATATCCTGCTCCTGTGTTGGAAGGGAGCTGCCCATCTGCAATCGTAAAAGCTATAGCTCTTATATGGTCTGCAATTACACGAAATGCTATTGCCGTTTTACTATCACCGTAATCATATTTTTTGCCTGCAATTTTTTCTGTTGCTGCAATTGTACCAATGAATATATCTGTATCATAATTACTCTGCTTATTTTGCATTACACATACAAGGCGTTCCAACCCCATGCCTGTATCTACATGCCTTGCAGGTAAATGTTCAAGGCTTCCATCTTTTAAACGGTTAAACTCAATGAATACATTGTTCCATATTTCTATTACCCGCGCATCATCTTCATTCACCAATGTTTTTCCATTTACGCTTATTCTTTCATCATCACTTCTGCAATCAATATGTATTTCCGTGCAGGGCCCGCATGGACCTATATCACCCATCTCCCAGAAATTATCTTTTTTCTTTCCGAATAAAATCCTGTCTTCTGCTATCCATTTTTTCCATTCATCAAAAGACTCTTTATCTGCCGGCAAATGTTCTTTTTCGTCGCCGCCAAAAACGGTTATATATAAACGGTCTTTATCAATCTTAAAAACTTCAGTAAGCAGTTCCCAGCTCCATGCGACAGCTTCTTTTTTAAAATAATCTCCAAAGCTCCAGTTACCAAGCATTTCAAACATGGTGTGGTGATAAGTATCAACACCCACTTCCTCAAGATCATTATGCTTACCGCTTACACGCAGGCATTTTTGCGTATCGGCTATACGCGGATAAGGCGCTTTTTTATTACCGAGGAAATAATCTTTGAACTGGTTCATGCCTGCATTGGTAAAAAGTAAAGTAGGGTCATTCTTTATTACAACAGGTGCAGAAGGTACAATATGATGACCCTTTGATTTAAAAAAATCAAGAAACTGCTGTCTTATATCATTAGCGGATAACATAAACGTTCATCAAATTTTGAATGGCATGTACGGGCTTAGCAATTATCTTTGTTTGTTTTAAAAAGTTTCAAAGGTAAAGTATTTGGTGTTTGTGGTTTGAAATTTG
>JAHEZC010000568.1 GCA_023251275.1 Parafilimonas sp.
TTTCCCATCAGAAAACTTATGCAAAGAAACATGATTACATCAAAGTGATTTCACTTCAGGGTGAGTGAGTGGATATATTGTTGACAAAGGTTTTTACAGTAGTTTTGCCCGCACACAATTGTATCGTATGAAGCCCATTCAAATGGTGGATCTGAAATCGCAGTATCAAAAAATAAAAAATGAAATTGACACTGCCGTGATTGATGTCTTTGAAAGTGCCGCTTTTATCAATGGACAACCGGTGCAGCAATTTGCAAAAGCACTATCTGAATATCTTGACATAAATCATGTAGTACCATGCGCCAATGGAACTGATGCTTTACAGATAGCAATGATGGCTTTGGGTCTGCAACCAGGCGATGAAGTGATTACTCCTTCCTTCACTTATATTGCTACCACAGAAGTAGTGGCTTTATTGAGATTGAAACCTGTTTTTGCAGAAGTAAATAAAAAAACTTTTTGCATTGATGCAGATTCTATTCGTAGTCTTATTACTGCTAAAACAAAAGCCATTGTCCCGGTGCATCTCTATGGGCAGTCTGCGGATATGGAAGCAATCATGCAGATCGCTGAGGAATATAATTTATTCGTGATAGAAGACAATGCACAGGCAATAGGATGTGATTATACATTTAGTAATGGTATTAAAAAGAAATCCGGAACTACCGGCACAATTGGCACTACTTCTTTTTTCCCTTCAAAAAATCTTGGCGCTTATGGCGATGGCGGCGCTATATTTACCAATGATGACAGGGTTGCAGAAAAATTAAAAATGATCGCCAATCACGGGCAAAGCAAGAGATACTATCACGATATGGTTGGATGCAATTCACGACTCGATACCGTGCAGGCGGCAATATTGAATATTAAGCTTCGTGAACTGGATAATTATATTGCAGCAAGAAGAAAGGTTGCGGATTATTATGATCATGCGTTTGCAAATAATAAAAAGATAACTGCACCTTATCGTGATGAAAAAAGCAATCATGTGTTTCATCAATATACGCTGATCCTCGAAGGAACAGACAGGGATGGGTTGAATCAATACCTTGCTTCGAAGAATATTCCTTCAATGATCTATTATCCTGTACCCGGTCATCGCCAGAAAATGTTCGATGCATTTGATGGGAAAAATGATGATCTTGAAGTAACAGATTGGCTGACAGAGCGTGTGATCTCTTTGCCGGTTCATACGGAACTCGATGAGGAACAGTTGAGATATATTACATCATCTGTACTGGAATATGTGCAGTAATGATAATATCGGCTGTGATAAATATGCAGCTATAAATTTTCAAAAGAAAATGTAATCAGCTAATTTGTGTAATGAAAAACGATTTATGGTAATGATATTATTCCGGGCAGATTTTGAATAACAACCTTCAACATAAAATCAAATGCAAATGAAGCGAATAATAACCATCGTTTTTTTTGCAACTGCTTATTTGGTCATTTTTAATTCATGCCGGAAAAGCGTGGGTGGTCAAAGAAATGCAGTGATAACAGATATAGCGGGCGGAACTTTTGGTTATCTTGACGGAACAGGCTTTTCAGCCCAATTTAAATTACCCCGTGATATAGCAGCGGATGAATCCGGGAATTTATATATTGCAGATGTGGGTAATTATTGCATTCGAAAAATAACCCCTGGCGGGGTGGTTTCTACTTTGGCAGGCAATGGTACGAAAGATTGGAAAGACGGGCCGGGCTTATCAGCAAGTTTCTATATTACATCCGGATTAGCAATTGATGGCATAGGAAATATTTTCGTTGCCGACGGCAAGTTGCGTGAAATAAATGCTGCCGGTTTAGTGACAACAATTGCCGGAGGAAACTGGGGTTTAAAAGATGGACCTGTTGCTGATGCAAAATTTTCAAACATAGTCGGAGTGGCTGTTGATTCCAAGGGGAATATATATGTTTCTGAAGAAGCTAATTCCTGCATCCGCAAAATTACACCTGAAGGAATGGTATCAACATTTGCGGGGAACGGAAGCGAAGGTTTTGCAGATGGTGCAGGCTCAAATGCTCTTTTTAAGCACCCTGCCGGTTTGTCTGTTGATATGCAGGACAATATTTATGTTGCTGATAAAGATAATTCCTGTATCCGCAAAATCACACCCGGCGGCATTGTCACAACTTTAGCGGGAAACGGCACGCCTTCCTTTGCTGATGGCACGGGTAATAACGCGGGCTTTAATAGCCCGACCGATGTGGAAGCAGATCTATCGGGGAGTATTTTTGTGGCGGATAATTTTAATCATCGGATTCGTAAAATTTCTCCCACCGGAATGGTATCAACAGTGGCGGGTAAGGGTGTTCCCGGTTATTTTGCAGGAACAAATCCCCTGGAGTCATTGTTTAAATATCCCTCCGGCATTGCCATTGATAAAAAGGGAACAGTTTATATTGCAGATTCAGAAAATAATTTGATCAGAAAACTCGAATAGGATTTGGTTATACCAAAAATATTTCCAGTATTGTCAGCGGAAAACATTTAGATAA
>JAHEZC010000569.1 GCA_023251275.1 Parafilimonas sp.
CAGAGCAAGGTATTTTCATAATGCAAATTGTGCGGTGTTGCAATATAAATCACATCCACTTCCGCATTTACAGCCAGCGCCTCATAACTGTCATGTCTATATGCCGCGGGGAATTCTGCGGTAAATGATTCAGCCGTCTCCATGCTCCGCGACCCTACCGCTATGAGTTGTGCATCCTGCACGAGACGCAGGTCTGATGCGAATTTCCGCGCAATCCTTCCGCAGCCTAAAATGCCCCATCGGATAACTTTTTGCATAGTAATAATTTTCAGGAAAGATAAAGAAATCCGAAACGAATTATTTCACGCTTTTCAAAGCCTGATATTAATTGATGGCGATTTTTTTTAATTCAGAATTTGGTACAGATTTTTTTGATGCTGATAATATTAGCAGTATTCATTATTGCCCATATATCATCAGGTATCGTAACTTTAAGGTTCAGCAATGATGTCCAGCAATTTCAGGCTTACCAATAAAAAAATTAAAACCAGGAAAATGAAAAAGTATCAGCAAAAAAATATCGTGACTTGCACGGCTTGCCTGCTGATAGCTCTTTTTCCAAATATTGCAATAGCGCAGAATGCCGGCTGCGATAGCATTAACTGGTCTAAAACACGAAAGCTGACCTGGAATGATTTTAAAGCGACACCAGATACATTGACCAACTTCGGTACGGTGTCACGAATAAATATCGGTTATAAATGGACGACAGGCGATGACTGCACGAATGTGAGAATAAGTTGTTATTTCAGGCCATGCGATTCCTGGACAAGGATTAAAAGCGACACGGATCTTACATTATCCCATGAGCAAACTCATTTTGATATTGCCGAATATTTCAGAAGGCTTTTTGTACAAAAAGTATCTGAGTATGATTTCACGAAAAAAACGTTTGCTGCTGACATTAGAAAAATATATGCTAATATACTTGCACAAAAAGACCTGATGACCAAAACGTATGAAACCGAAACTGATTTTCACCGCAACCCCGATCAACAGGTAAGCTGGAATCAGAAAATGCCGGGAAAGATTGACAGCCTGCAGGTATATGATATGCCAATAGTTAAATTGAAGTTGACGAGATAGATTTAGCATCAAGTGTGATACCTGTAAAGGGCTGTGCAATAAAGATAATATGAAATTATTTTTGTTGATGACAACAACAAAAACGATGGGGCAAAAATTTATTTAACCTGCACTTTTATACAATACCTGTACTGTTTCTCTTGTCTGTTGCTTCAATACAATTTCTTTTCCTTCAGTCATTTCATTTAATAGCTCTTCAGTGAAATGCCGGATGGTAAGCAAACTCAATCCTTTTTCTACCTGCACTTCAAAAATATCTGACGCTTTCGAAGCAAGATGATCTATTTTATCAGTCTTATCATCAAGACAGATTTCCACGCTGATAGCGCCTGTCTGAATGAGATTGGGTTTGATTTTAATTTCTGTAAAAATTTCTTCCAGCCTTCTCATTGGCTTTTCACCCACAAAAGAAAAATCAAGACTGCGCAGGTGCATGAATACCTGGTTTTGTTTTATGACCACTATCGGGGGAAGATTTTTTATTTGCTTTTTATAGATGGTTGTTCCGGGCAACGATGGATCAAGAAAACATTTTACATGCAGCGGAATGCCTTTGTTTTGTAAGGGCTTAATTGTTTTAGGATGTATTACCTGCGCACCATAATATGCCATCTCTATTACTTCATCAAAACTCAATTCACTGATCAGTTGCGCATCCGGAAACTGTTTAGGATCGGCGCTCATTATTCCTTCCACATCTTTCCATATCGTCAGGCTTTCCGCATCCAAAAGATTTGCAAAAATCGCCGCAGTAAAATCACTTCCTTCACGACCGAGTGTGGTGCTTTCATTTTCATCCGTGCTGCCGACAAAGCCTTGAGTGATGTAAATGTTTGTGGTTTGTGATTTGTAGTTTGTGGTGGTTTCTTTCACGTCTTCCGTCTCACGTTTCACGTTTTGCATTTCACGTTTCACATTTTCCATTGTCAGTTCCCAGTCAATATTTGCATCACGGAAATTATCGTCTGTTCTTATGATGTCTCTTACATCGAGCCACTTGTTTGCGATATGCATTTCATTCAGATAATGGCTGATGATGCAGGTGCTTAGTAATTCTCCGAGGCAAACAACCTGGTCATAGTAATAATCGAATTCTCTTTGCGGTTTATCATGCAGCAGCCATTCTGCTTCTGTAAAAAAGTCATTCAATTGTGCGAGACATGTATTGAAATGGGTAACCAATAAATATTTTGAAGTAGTGATATGCTGCTGTTTGATGACATCAAAAAGTTTTAATGCTTCTGCTTTGTTGCCTGCATAAAATGATTCCACGACTTTTTCAAGTGCATTGGTCGTTTTTCCCATCGCAGAAATAATCACCACCAATGGCTCACCAGGAAATAGTTGCAGAATGCTCCTGAGATTTTGAATTCTTTCCACACTGTTGACACTCGCACCTCCGAATTTGAAAACTTT
>JAHEZC010000060.1 GCA_023251275.1 Parafilimonas sp.
TTAACCTATGTAAAAGTGAAAGATCAGTTGACGTATAACAAATGGATACAGGGAATTAAAAAAGGAAATACAGTAGTATCAAGAAACGGTCACAATGAATTTATTGATATGAAGATAAATGGTAAGTATGGCCCCGGTAATGAAATAAAACTCAACAGCAAGGGAACTGCTATTATTGAAATAAAATGGACTGCCACAAAAGAAACAACAGGGAGAATAGAATTGGTAAGCAACGGAAAAATTATCGCAACACAGGAAGGAACAGCAAAGTTAGGCGCTCCCCTGATATTAAAAACCACGCAAAAGGTCACAGAAAGCAGTTGGTATTGTGCGAGGCGTATGAATGGTGCAGAACATGAATCTCACACCGGTGCTATATATATAACGGTCAACAATAAGCCGGTGCGTGCAAGCGCAGCCGATGCACAATTTTTTGTTGACTGGATCAATAATATTTTGAAGAACATTCAGCCGTCCGGAAAATGGAATCGCTATTTTACACACGATCTTGATACGGTGCAGCAGCGTTATATAAAAGCCAGGAATATTTACAGCAACATCGCCACAGAAGCAGCTCAACAATAATATTTATGAAGCCTTTATATAAAATTACCATCTCATTATGCATCATCGCGTATTTATCTTATAGCTCTTCGATCAATGCTGCAGGCAAAGAAAACGCTCCCATTCTAATATTGAGCGAAGCGGGGCATTTTGATGCATACACCGGTGAAATTTTAAAAGCAGAAGGCTTTAATGAATTTCAAATCGAGTCACTTACAAATCACGATCTGTCACTGAATTATTTAAAAAACTTTGACCTCATCATCTTAACACATGCTACAGTGACAGATCAGCAAGCAGAAACACTTTTATCTTATGTAGAAGACGGCGGCAATCTTATCGCATTCAAACCCGATGAAAAACTGGCTCCTGTTTTTGGAATAAAAAATAAAACAGGTACACTCAGCGAAGCATACATTTCAATCACTCCATTTTCTGAAATCAGCAAAGGACTTATCACAACTACATTACAGTTTCACGGTACTGCTGATATGTATCTTTCAGATGGATGTAAAAAGATTGCTTTATTATACAAGACCGCGGTTGATTCAACGACTTATCCTGCAGTAGTCATAAACAATTACGGCCTTGGGCATGCCATCGCGTTCATGTACAATCTTCCCGAAAGCATTGCTTATACCCGCCAGGGAAACTATCATTTTGCAGGTCTGGAAAAAGACAGTATAAAAGGAATACGTGCCATGGATCTTTTTACAGATGGCTGGGTTGACACTTCAAAAAATACCATCAACCAGGCCGATGAACAAATGCGATTGTTATCTCATTGCATAGAAAATTTATGCAGCTATAAAAAGCCATTGCCAAGGTTCTGGTATTTCCCTGGTACACTGCAATGCCTTGTAACACTTACCAATGATGGCGAATACCGGGCAGAAAAAGATTTTGAGCCACAGCTCAGCGATGTTGAATCAAAAGGTGCAAACATGGCACTCTATATTTTAAGTACAGACAAAGTTTCAAAAAATGCAACAGATCTGTGGCAGCAAAGAGGCAATGAAATTTCGGGCCATCCGGATGACACTAAAGAAGCAGAGCATCCCACATGGCTGGGCATGAACAACGCTATCAGCACTAAATTGGGCGAAATAAAAAACAGGTTGAATATACCCGCCATGCACACTATCGTAAACCATTGGTTTGTGTGGTGTGGCAACGATTCGGATGGCACACCTGACTTTACGGCACAGGCAAAAATTGAAGCGACATACGGCATTGGCATGGACATTAATTATGCGCATTACGATAACAACTCAAACCAGCCACGTTTCCTTGGCTCAACGGGAACGGCACAAGGTAACTATACAGGCAGTGGATTGCCAATGAAATTTGCAACCGCTGATGGCGCTGTGCTCAACATATTCCAGCACTTAAATAATGTGTACGACCAGCAATACATGGAGCATAAAGATTCTACCGGTTTTTATAATTGCTTCAAAGGCTTAATGGACAGAAGCCTTAACAACGAAGTATATTCTTATATCAGCATCAAGGCGCATAACGATGAATATTTTTTTTCCAAAACGCCGTTGTTGAGCATGCTCGATTATGCCAGGCTGCATAACATTCCCGTGTGGACGCCGGTTAGATTACTCAACTTTCTCAAAGTAAAAGACGAAGCCGTTTTTACGGAGATAAAATGGACCGACAATAGTCAGTTATCATTCAAAATAATATCTGCATCAACCCAGGGAAGCAGTCTTACATGTATGGTACCCTACCTCTTTAACAGAAAGAAAATAATTGAAATAAGCATCAATGGAGTAAAGCAAAATTATTCAATTAAAAAGGTCAAGGGATTTGAATATGTCTTCCTCTCAGTAAAGGCCGGTGCAGTGAACACCGTAGTAGTTAAGTATTCGAATTAGAAATATTTTCCACCTGAATTGCGCCACCCCTCTTGCGTGATGTACCATGGATGTAAATGAAATGCCAGATTATATTATTCAAAACATCCGCATCTCATCACGCCTTCCATTCCTCTTGTCAAAATATCTTATCTCCTCACAGCAATAAACTAAATTAGTGCTCAAAAAAAATATTATGAAAATGCAACGCATTGCTATTGCCGTAACAGCCATCAATCTTGTGATCATGGTTGTACTGCTCACAAAAATGAACCCGGCAACAGCACAAAAGGAACAAAACAAATTACAGGTACTCCGTGGCAGCGGTCTCGAAATTATAGACAGCCTGGGAAAACTAAGGGCAAGCATTACCTTTCACGCACCTGTAGAAAAAGATGGCATAACCTATCCAGCCGGAATATTGCTGCGGCTGATAGACAGCAAAGGACAGCCATCTGTAAAATTGGGTGCAGCGGAAGACGGAGGCGGGCTTAGTTTATCCAACGAATTACAGGGATACATGCAACTCCTGGCAAAAGAAAGTGGCGGCTTTATTAAAATAAAAAACCCGGATGGAAAGGAGCAGGTAATAAAACCATAAATTTAAAACATTGGTTCCGCCTGTGCTCACCGCAAAATTACTTTTGCGGATTGCACCTGAATTTATATTGTTGACATTTTCTTTAAGTTATTATAGGCAACTATGCCTGAATTTGCTACACTTTATTTAATTGGGGTAATTGCCATTCAGGTCTTATATAATGGCACGTGTAACCATAAGGATGCTTTTGCAGATAATTCTGATGTTCTTCTTCGGCATCCCAAAAGTCAGAAGCAGGAACCACTTCGGTTACAATAGTTCCCGGCCATTTACCGGAAGTATTCATTTCACTGATTAATTCCTCTGCTGTTTTCTTTTGTTGTTCGCTGAGATAAAAAATAGCTGATCTGTAGGAAGAGCCCATATCATTTCCCTGCCTGTTCTTTGTAGTTGGATTGTGAATCTGGAAGAAAAACTCCAGCAACTTGCGGTAAGACAGTTTTTCCGGATCAAAAGTGATAGCTATGGCTTCAGCGTGTGTGCCGTGATTGCGATAGGTTGCGTTTTTTACATCTCCGCCGCTATAACCAACCACAGTTGAGGTTACACCAGGAAGATCTCTTATCAATTCTTCCACTCCCCAGAAACAGCCGCCTGCCAGTATTGCTTTTTCGCTTGACATATAATTAAGTATTTAGACTGACTGAGTAAATCAACTTTAAAGCCAATCTCTTTTACTGGCAGGTTGACATGAGGAATATTACTCGTGGCATCCTTGCTTCAATGATTTGGAACTGCTGAATACAAAGTTTGTTTTGATACATGGCGGAGGTGCGTTTTTTAAAAATACAAGTACCATGCTTTGGAAACCCAATGTATATACAAATATTTCTTTGCTCACACAACTCTGGACACTCAGTCAACTGGCTGCTGTACTAAGAAATTGGCTTTCGCAGTTTCCCGAAAAAATATTTGTTCGGTACGGATGCTGTAAATCTGTGCTAATCACATCAAATATTTATCACAATAGCATTACTAACACTGGTATAGGAAATGCTGCTCAACATTTTCGATGAATTTCTAACTATTTCCAGGAGAGGTGAAAGATTTTCATTGAGATTAATAATGGTTATCTTCTTGCTTAGCAGTTTAAGTTTACTTTCAAAACTGATCAGTTCGTTAAAAAAAGATCGTGAAGCAAAATTACTTTGAGCGAAATCAAGAGTAATATCAGATTCTGGTAAATGTGAAATAAAATCGAACAAATCTCTTGCCGCCTGGCGAGTAACCAAACTATTAGAAGAAAACATCGAAGAAATATTTATTATTTTATTTGACATAATTGTATAGATTAAACGTTGCCAAAGGCTTATTTAGTCTCAACATGACCAAAGTGCCTGGCCAGAAATATTCCTTAAAGTTAATAAAATTTTCACCACTTTTCGCCGAATGCAGAAAAGCAGCACTTCCAGACATAATAAAGAACTCACCATTAATTTCCTTATTAGTAATAGCGGCGCGGGTGTATTTAATTCCCATTCCTCTCATAATATCTCCATATTCAGTTTTTGACGATAGTCCCTTTTCTAAAATCTTTTTCAAAGCATCGGCACTGTCACTTACATCCCTTCCTGCTTTTTTCAATGAGCCTAAAAGGCCAACTCCATCATCCAATATACAGACTTCGCATGAGTTATTTTTTGGCCAATACTGAGCAAACAGATAAATATTTTCGGCATCAGAATGTTCCTCAATATTATCCATAATCTCACCCAAAAGAAAACCAAAAGTATTGTTTGTTATAAGTTCGATAAAACTTTCGTCAGCAATAACTTTTAAACGTAACAATTCAAGAAATTTTGAATGAAGCATATTCAACTGTGTCGAAAGGGTATTTCTATCTAAGTTTTTCAAATGCAAGTGTATGATAGGAATATATGTCCCCTGTAAACTTAATCCGTCCAACTTATCAATGCCTTCGGGAAAACGGATTATCTGCAAGTAAGAAGCATTTTCACCATTATAATTATACGTTAACTCTTTTTTATTAATAACAGATGCTACAGGAGTAATAGTAAGAGGAGTTGTGAATTCAATAGCCTGAATTTCAATAGTGCTGCCGGAATCTGTTGATTCAAGGTACCGAAGGTTACCAATTAATTCTTTAATTCTCTCAATAATGCTAAAATGAGAACAAATTAAAATCATATTCTATGACTGGTTAGTAATGGAAAAAATTGGTAACCCAGGTGAAGCGACAAATTCTTCTATTTCATTGATAAATCCGAGAGATTTCGCTTCCATACTTGAGTATGTTTTTCTTTCTGAGAACATTTTTGTTACCAGCTCGGGATCTTTACCGATTTTGCTTGATATTATTTCGACCATTTTACTTTGGTCTTTTATCAAACTCTCAAGCCGTTCAGTGAGCAAATCAATTGGCATCATACTTTGTCCCTGAATAATCATCTGGGGTGGATGGAGCAGAAAGGTTGATGCTTTGCTTGCCGTACGTCTGCCACCAGAGAGAAAAATTAAATTGGCACTTGAATCAATTTGTCCAAGATTGTGTGTATGGATTGTTACGTCTTTAAGTCCAATAAGAAAATTGTGAATTGATACTGCATTGAACACCCGGCCCCCGTTAGATGAGATGTTAATGCGAAAATTTTTGGTTCCCGCTCTTAACTGCTCAGTTAAAAGATAAATAAGCAAACTACTTGTTTTATCATTAATTTCAGCAATGAAATTGATATAGACAGTGATAGGTTCGTTGCTCATAATTCCTCCATATTTTATATAAAAGTATAATTTACATTTATAATTACCCCATTCAAATCCGCTTCGCAATGAACCTGGAGTATAGAATTACAGAATGTAAAAGTGTACAACCATGAATCGCTTTGCTTTAGGCATAGGCTTCCACCATTGTTGATTATTGACCAACAAAATATTTTTTCTTCATGCTCCCATAAAAACAAATCATACAAGAGTGCAACCACTCTTTAGCGAAGTAAGGAACACTTGTTAACGAGAAACACTGATACAGGCAACATAAAATACAGCAGCTTTTATTGACACCTTTTTTAATTTTCTCACAGCTTTTTTCTTAGCTTCGGACGCCAACATAATGTTGGAAATTTTTAAATCAGCGTATTAATAATTTTATGGATAAATCAGTGGATGTAATTATTGCAGGAGCAGGCCACAATGGGCTTGTATCAGCGATACTTCTTGCCCGTGCGGGCTTGAAGGTGATTGTTCTTGAAGAGAAAGATATGGTTGGTGGTGCAGCGAAGACAGAATTTCCGTTCACAAAAGTGCCGAACCTTGGCACCAGTACCGGGGCGTACCTGCTTGGTGTAATGCCTCCTGAACTGATACGAACCCTCGGAATTGAATTACCGCTTCTTCGCCGGGATCCTCATTATTTTCTCCCAACTACCGGGAAAGGGTATCTTCTGTTTGGTTCTGACCGTGATGCAATGCGAAACCAGTTTATTTCTTTTTTTTCTGAAGATGACTGGCTCGCCAACAAAGCGTTGACAGAAGAAATTGAAAAGATCAGGGATGACATTGCACCTACCTGGCTGGAAGAACCATACAGCATTGAGGAAACAGCCGAACGTTACGTTCGTCCTGAACTCAGGCAGGTATTTATAGATCTGTGCAGGAAACCTGTTGGTGAATATATCAACCGCTTTGGATTTAAGAGCGACCTGGTGAAGGCGATGTATGCCGTAACAGATGGATTTTCGGGTCTTTTTGGAAGTTGGGAAACGCCAGGCTCAGGCATGAATTTCCTCGTCCATAATATGTGCCGTCTCCCCGGAAGTGATGGTACCTGGATGGTTGTAAAAGGAGGTATGGGTACGATCACAAAGACACTTTCAGATACTGCCCGTAAAGCCGGAGCGGAGATCATTACAGGGAAAAAAGTAAGCTCGATTGACGTTCAGGGTGGTGTTGCAACGGGTGTTACTTTGGCTGACGGATCACAACTCCACGCAAAGGCGGTCGTAGTGAATGCTGATCCGTTCCGTCTCCAGGCGTTGATCGGAACCGATCATTTACCTGCATCATATAATGCAAGGATTGAAAATTATAAACGCCCGGGTTCTACATTTAAGGTCAACCTGGCATTAAAGGGGCTTCCGAAATTTACCTGTCTCCCGGAAGACCGTGGGCAATACGGTACCACTATCCATCTTTTACCTGACGAGCAGGATGTGATGCAAAGTCTTAGCGAAGGATTCGATGCAGTAAGAGCAGGTAAACTATATCCTTTCCCAACAATAGAATGGTACATACATACAACGGTTGATCCATCACTCAGGGATGCAGAAGGGCACCATAATTCCGCTTTGTTTGTTCAATGGGTTCCTTATGAACTAAGTGGTACAACATGGGAGGCAGAAGAAGATGGTTATGTAAGACAGTTACTTTCCATTTGCGATCGTTTTGCGCCTGGTACAAGTGACCTTGTTGCCGACACATTTCCGCTTCATCCAAAGAAAATCGAAAGTCATTTTGGTATAACGCTTGGGCATATCCATCATGTTGACAATACCTTTGGTTTTTCTGACCGCCTGCCTTATGCCACTCCTGTGGAGGGCGTTTATTCGGCAAGTGCCGGAACACATCCTGCCGGTTCGGTAATTGGCTGCGCCGGGCATAATGCCGCGATTCGTTTACTTAAAGATCTTGGGATTAGATCAGAAGGGCAGGGCTGACCGGCTGGGTTCTGCTGTTGTTGGCTTTCCCGCCAGCATGAACGAAAAAATAGTTGCGGTAAAAAATTCTGTATGATAAGATTTTCTTTTTCATTATTTATTTATACAAACGAACCGTTGGCGGGGACGCCAACAGAAGCTCATCACGGACGCCTGTGACAGCAGAAAAAATAACAAATATGAACACTACAGATGCGCATAACCAAAAAATAGCAAAATTGACTTTTGCCTCGGTGTATCCGATGTATATCAAAAAAGTGGAAACGAAAGGCAGAACAAAGGAAGAATTAAACCAGGTTATCGAATGGTTAACAGGTTTCAATGATAAGAAGCTGCAAGAACTAATAAAAGAAAATATAACTTTTGAGACATTTTTCCAACGTGCTTCGCTAAACCCCAATGCAACGCTTATCACCGGCTTAATCTGTGGCTATCGTGTGGAAGATATTAAGAACCCTTTGACACAGCAGGTCAGGTACCTGGATAAATTGATAGACGAGTTGGCGAAAGGTAAAAAAATGGAAAAGATTTTGCGCAGTTCATAGGCATTGGAAGTTCGACTGCACGAATGTCCCTGCCTGCGCTCATTGCTTTTTGAGGAGAAATTCGGTGAAGGAAAGTTACAAACTTTAATATAGATGCGGCGAAGTTTACAACTTCGCCGAGATACCCGAACATTTCGCCGAGCTTGTTGGACATTATTTATTAAACACTACTTTTTTATTTTCTAAACCGTAAGAAACCCATAATGCACAAAACGAGCATACTTTTTCGCCTGAAATTTTTTCCCATGGTGAAGTAACGCAATTGTCATCTACCATATCCCTTTGATTTGATGCTTTACAAAATTCTATTAGTTTGCAGCTTATTGCATTTTTTCCCATACATAATAAGTCATGCAGTTGCCAAAAGGCATACAAAAATATTGGGTCAATATTATTCTCATTTTGTTTTAGTGAAACTGGGGATGAAAACCATCGTTTGTTTTCAGAATTATAAACCATTGGCATTCCTAGCATTGCTACAATAGTAGACCAGCTCTTACCAAAGGGTTCGTCATTGTAAAGCGAAGAAATGATATAAGGATTGCTTTTTCTTAATTCAAAAGAGTTATTAATTATTAGATTGAACCACTCATTAGTTTCTTTGAACTCAGGCCTATTAAAAATTCTATTGAAGACATGAAGCAGTCCGGTTTTAGTATGTTCAAAATCTTCAAATATATTCCAACCTCTATTTTTTAAAATATCTAATGAAAAATCAAATAGCTCTTTAGATGACTTAGGAAAAAATTCTTGTAGTGACATTTCTAAAAGTATTATGTAATAACTAAATCCTGGAGAAGTAGTCATTAACGAAACGTCGCATATAGTAAATAAAAATTCATCATTTTCAGAAATCGCTTTATAAACAAATTCAGCTAATTTTTTTGCCGCACAATATGGGTAACCTTCTAATGGCATATTTTTAGAAAACTTCTGTTCAATTAAATAGGCCATAGATTCAGAAACGGCTTCAGCGCCAAAAATATAGTTATAAATATTTTTAGCTTTATCCATTAATTCAAGTTTTAGTAAATGAATTTTTCCACCTTTAATAACTTGGTCGATGT
>JAHEZC010000570.1:0-741 GCA_023251275.1 Parafilimonas sp.
CTTTATCGCTCTGGCGGCATTTATTGATAAGCCCTATATCAATGGCGAGACTGGCATCTGTACCGTGGCTATCCCAGCCCCGGTCAAATAACTGCACAAAACGAACACCTTTCTCTACTAATTTTCTCGCAAGCAGCACATTATTGGCAAAGCTTGATTTGCCCGGCTTTGTGCCGTACATATCGTGAATATACTGCGGTTCGTCGTTGATGTTCATCACCTCGGGCACGGAGATCTGCATCTTGTAAGCCATCTCGTATTGCGAAATGCGTGAAAGAATTTCAGGATCATTATATTCCTTATACTCCTGCATGTTTACTTCGTTAATTGCATCAATTGAAGCCTTTCGCAGGTCACGATCCATGCCATCCGGATCTTTAATAAAGAGCACGGGATCGCCCTCACTTCTGCATTGCACTCCCTGGTAAACGCTCGGCAGAAATCCGCTGCCCCACACACTCTTGCCCGAATCGGGGTTTCTTCCTCCTGATGTGAGTACCACAAATCCGGGCAGGTTTTGATTTTCCGTTCCGAGTCCATAAGTCACCCATGAACCCATACTCGGCCTGCCCAGGCGTGGAGAACCGGTGTGCACCAATAATTGTGCGGGTGCATGATTGAACTGGTCTGTAGTAACTGCTTTCAGAAAGCTGATCTCATCAACAATTGTTGCAAGATGCGGCAGGTTTTCACTTATATAAGCACCGCTTTGCCCATACTTTTCAAATTTTGCCTGCGGGC
>JAHEZC010000570.1:753-2493 GCA_023251275.1 Parafilimonas sp.
TTTTGGAACACCACGAATAAATGCAAATCGTTTCCCTTCGAGCAAAGAAGGCGGACAATTCTGTCCATCCATCTTCATCAACTCTGGTTTGTAATCAAACAATTCAAGTTGTGAAGGCGCCCCTGCCATGTGCAGATAAATAACACTCTTTGCTTTGCCGGGAAATGGTGGCAGTTTCGGCGCCAATGGATGTGCAGGGTCAAACACAATTTGTGATGCAGCATTTTTATCACCACAACCTAACAGTGCACCTAAAGCCAGTGCGCCCAATCCCATAGCGCTTTCCTTAATAAAGTGCCTGCGGGTATGCATACGCAAGGCCGCATATTGCGCCTCTTTTACGAGTTCACGAGTATATAAATCCTTTCGCATCATTGGCAATTCTAAAATATTTTTACCTGCTTATTCATTGTTTTTAATAACGGATGCTTGCTCCATTCTTTTTCCTGTCAAATTCAGTAACATGAAATTCAACCTACAAGCCAAGGTAGGAAAGTTTAAGAAAGTAAAAAAGCAAAAGATTTCTTTCGATCATCCAAATTTATAAAGTCTGCATACTTTTAAGTCTTTATATTCGACAATAAAAAAGCTCGCAAATGGCATTGACCAATATAATAAAACCTGTTCTCAAACACCTGAAAGAAAAATTTTTATTTCTTTTTCTTCTTTCCTGTATTTCATTATGCGCACAAACTGAAAAATCGTATGGCCCGGTTCCTTCTGCAAGGCAATTGCAATGGAGCAATATGGAATTTTATTTGTTTGTACATTTTGGCCCTAACACATTTACTGATCTTGAATGGGGCAAAGGCACAGAGCCGGAAGATATGTTTAATCCTGCACAACTCGATTGCAGGCAATGGTGCCGGATCGCAAAAGCTGCAGGAGCAAAGGGAATTATCATTACCGCAAAACATCATGACGGTTTTTGCCTGTGGCCGAGTAAATATTCTGCACATACAGTTGCGCAAAGCAAATGGCGCAATGGCAAAGGTGATGTGCTGAAAGAATTGAGTGAAGCGTGCAAAGAATATGGTCTGAAAATGGGCGTGTATTTATCGCCGTGGGATAGGAACCATCCTGCGTATGGCACACCTGCTTACAATGATGTATTTGTGAACATGATGAAAGAAGTGGTGCAGAACTACGGACCATTCTTTGAATTCTGGTGGGATGGCGCCAATGGCGAGGGGCCAAATGGCAAGAGGCAGGTGTATGACTGGAATCGTTTTGAGCAAACCATGCGAACCATTGCGCCAAACACGGTTGTATTCAGTGATATTGGCCCTGATATTCGATTGGTGGGGAATGAAAATGGCATTGCAGGCGATCCCAACTGGAATCTGCTTGATACAGCAAGCTTTGCGCGTGGTGAAGGAGCGCCGCCAACTGATACATTGAATCATGGCAATATAAACGGTAAGAACTGGATCACTGCAGAATGTGATGTAAGCATAAGGCCGGGATGGTTCTATCACGGCAATGAAGATGAGAAAGTGAAAACTCCCGAGCAACTGTTTCAACTGTACCTGAAATCCGTTGGCAGGGGCGCTTCATTGTTACTGAATGTGCCGCCGGACAGAAGAGGAATGATCAATGAACATGACAGCACAGCATTGGCAGAATTTAAAAAAATAAGAGATGAAAGTTTTGGAAATAATTTGCTCGCAAATAAAAAAGTTACGATTATCAACCGTGGCAAAACAAACTATACAAGTGCTTTAACTGATCATGATGATA
>JAHEZC010000061.1 GCA_023251275.1 Parafilimonas sp.
CTGAGCCTCCAAAAAGATAAAAAGCATACATGTTAAATAACAGATGCAGAATGTCGGCATGTATAAATCCGTTGGTGATAAAACGATACCATTGATTTCTGTTTGCTATTGCAGGAGGATAAAAAATCAGGTCATCAACTAATCTCCTGCTTGAAAAGGCGATAAATGAAACAAGCGAAGTAATGGCTATTATAATGATTGTTATGCTCATCCGGTAATATTATGACAATAAAAATAGCATCAATAGTGAAACCTGTAAAATCATTTTTTCATGGTCAGGCGTGATGATATTTTTCGTTGCGTAAAATAGTGCATGCACGATATACCTGCTCTGCCAGGATTAATCTTACCAGCATGTGCGGAAAAACGAGCTTTGATAAGCTCCATGTATAATTTGCTTTTTTTATCACAGCTTCATTCACTCCATAGGCTCCTCCGATTAAAAATACGATCCGTTTTATACTTTCATTGGCACGCTGTTGCATGAATATTGCCAGATCAGCAGAGCTCATTTGCTTTCCACGCTCATCGAGTAACACTATATAATCATCAGCCCGAAATGCTGATAGAATATTTTTTGCTTCCTTTTTTTTTAGTTCATCTTCGCTCATTGAGTATGCATTTTTCGGCGGCGCTATCAATAACCATTCGGCAGAAAAATATTTATTGACACGGCTTGTAAAATCACTGATCCCTTGCTTCACATAAGTTTCATGTGCTTTGCCAGCAGAGCAAAATAAAATTTTCATCTCACGAATTTATATATACCCCGCTCAATGAAATAAAATTTTCCGGTATTAATTTTCCGATAAACTGCAGTAAAAAAATGATATAAACCTCCCCGAACATTTGTATTATCTTATACTTGCCAAAGGATTTCTATTTTTGTACGTCTTAAAGAAAATGTAAACATACAGGAGTCAGTGAGTAAGTATAGGAGGAAAAGCAAAGGGGAAGGAAAATAAAAAGTAGCTTCGGGATTTTCCTGTAAAAGGAAAATAAAATAAAATTTCAATGGCAAACGAAACAACAGAAAAAGTGAATTGTTTAATTCTCGGTTCAGGGCCTGCGGGTTACACTGCAGCAATTTATGCTGCAAGAGCAAATATGAAACCTGTATTATACCAGGGTATTCAGCCTGGGGGGCAACTTACCATTACAACGGAGGTAGAAAATTATCCGGGTTATCAGGACGGTGTGCAAGGTCCCGAGATGATGGTGCATTTTGAAAAACAGGCCGCTCGTATGGGCGCCGATATCCGTTATGGCATTGCCACCAAAGCAGATTTTTCCGGGCCTGTGCACAAAGTCTGGATTGATGAAGAAAAACTCATAGAAGCGCATACGGTGATTATTGCAACAGGCGCTTCGGCAAAATGGCTTGGACTTGAAAGCGAGCAGCGACTGAATGGTTATGGCGTAAGCGCCTGTGCTGTATGTGATGGATTTTTCTTCCGGGGAAAAGAAGTTTCTATAGTAGGGGCAGGCGATACAGCTTGTGAAGAAGCCTTATATTTATCGAAGCTTGCAACAACTGTGCACATGTTTGTGCGAAAAGATGAACATGGAATGAAAGCAAGCAAGATAATGCAGGAAAGAGTGAAGCAGACACCTAATATTATTGTGTATTGGAATACTGAAGCCATTGAAGTATCAGGAGGGCATAATGTGGATGGGGTGCGTATAAAAAATAATAAATCGGGTGAAGAGCAAACAGTAGCGGTAAGTGCTTTTTTTGTAGCAATTGGTCATCAGCCCAACAGCGATATTTTTAAAGGATGGCTTGAGATGGATGAAGCCGGGTATGTGAAAACTATTCCAGGCACTTCCAGGACAAATGTGGATGGTGTGTTTGCCTGCGGAGATGTGCAGGACAAAATTTATCGCCAGGCTGTAACTGCTGCCGGAACGGGCTGCATGGCTGCGCTTGATTCAGAAAGATATTTGAGTGAGAAAGGAATCGAGCAGTAAGAATCTGGTAATGGTTACTGTATTTACATAAAGCGAAACTGCTTTTATATAGCTGAGTCTGCTTTTTTGTAAGAACATCATTCTAATCAATTAAAGATAAGTGCAATGAAAACAAAATTCTTTTGCAGGTTTTCAATAGTCATCCTGCTTTTTGCATGCAGCCATTTGCGAACATTTTCACAAGCCGAAAACAGGAGATGGAATGACCAAAAAACTGTGGATTGGTACAAGCAATGGAGCTGGCTTCGCGGCTGTAATTTTATTTCGAGTAATGCCATCAATCAATTGGAAATGTGGCAGAAAGAAACATTTGATACTGCTATTATTAATCGTGAACTGGGGTATGCGGAATCAATCGGCTTAAATTCAATGCGGGTATTTCTGCATCACCTGGCATGGCAAATTGACCCTGAAGGGTTTAAGCAAAGGATGAATGAATATTTAACCATTGCAGACAGGCATCATATTGTTACACTTTTTGTTTTTTTTGATGATTGCTGGAATGAAACGTATAAGGCTGGTTTGCAGCCGGCCCCAAAACCGGGTATTCACAATTCTGGATGGATAAGAGATCCAGGGAAATTATTGTATGAAGATGCCGCGTTAATAAATGTCCTTGAAAAATATGTAAAAGATATCCTTACAACATTCAGGCATGATAAAAGAATTTTATTATGGGACCTCTACAACGAACCAGGAAATTCCGGTTATGTGAATAAAAGCTTACCATTGTTACAAAAAATTTTTCATTGGGGCAGGGAGGTTAATCCCGATCAGCCGCTTTCTGCCGGTCTTTGGAATCCTGATCTCAAAGAACTTAATGCTTTTCAGCTTGCCAATTCCGATGTGATTACTTATCACAATTACGAACCTGAACGCGAGCATCAGAAAGCTATTGATACCCTGAAAAAATATGGTCGTCCGCTTATCTGCACAGAATACATGGCACGAACACGGGGAAGCCGTTTTGACAATATCATGCCGTTGTTGAAAAAAGAAAATATAGCTGCTTATAATTGGGGATTGGTTTCAGGAAAAACCAACACGATTTACGCATGGGATACACCCATACCTGATGGCAGTGAACCTAAAGTATGGTTCCATGATATTTTCAGGAAAGATGGAACTCCTTACAGCCTGCAGGAAGTTCAATTGATAAAAAAACTAACTGGCAGTCAATAGAAAGAAAGCTTTAATTCTTTCAGTATAGAAACAAAATCCGCTTTTTTTCTCACGTGAATCATTCTTTAAATTTGCATGCAAATGCCCTCTCTTAAAAATGAATATAACAAAACCCGCTGCCTGATTTTTTGATATTGAGGTTCAATTTTTTTGTATGTCTTTGAAAAGAAAATTAGTGGTTTTGTTGATCTTAACGGTCACGGTTGCATTTTGTGTAAGCGCCATTAACGAGAATAAAACCGGCGTCGAAGAAAATGCAGTATTTATTCCACCACATGAGCAACAGAACGGTGATGCTCAAAAGGGGTATGAGTATCTTGTGACAGGGGATTATGTAAAAAGCGGTTTGCCTTACAGTTATTTTATTTTGATAAATGGAAAAAGTAAGTCAAATTATCTTGAAAGAAGTGGCAGGAATGCGAATGTTTCGTACAACTTCAATGCTGTTACTACTGAGAAAGGAATTGATCTTGTGGTTCCGAATTGCCTTCAATGCCACGCACAGGTATTTGATGGGAAGCTGTATATAGGACTTGGCAATTCAATGGCCGATTTTACACAAACAACTAAGTTATTTGATTTAGTCACTAAAGCTGCCGCTAAAGTGATGCAGACATTCTCGCCAAATCAGTATGAAGCTGCACTCCCTGCGTTAAGGACATTTAAAACAATAGCCCCCCAATTAAATACTGAAGCCGTGGGCGTAAATGCTGCGGACCGTCTTGCTCTTTTGCTTGTAGCCCACAGGAATCCTGAAACACTTGAATGGAGCAATGAGCCATTGCTTCAAATACCTGCTGAGGTAATACCAACAGATGTGCCAGCGTGGTGGCTGCTGAAGAAAAAAAATGCCATGTTTTATAATGCGTTTGGCCGTGGTGATTTTGGGAAATTTCTTTTGCTTAGTAACCTGCTTACTGTAAAAGATACAACCGAAGCCGCAGAAACATTTTCACATGCCGGTGATGTGCTTGCCTATATCAAATCTATTCAACCCCCGAAATATCCTTATCCCATTAACCCGGAGCTTGCTTCCGATGGTGAAGAAATTTTTATTAATTATTGCAGCAGGTGCCACGGTACTTACGGCGATGAAGGAAAATATCCGAACCTGCTGATACCCGAAAGCATTATCCAGACAGATTCATTACTTTTTAAAAGTAATTATCAGAATCCTGAATTTATTGAATGGTTTAATAAAAGCTGGTATGCAAGGGGCGATTATGCGGCCAGGCTAGAACCATCGAACGGTTATATTGCCCCGCCGCTTGATGGTATATGGATAACGGCGCCTTATCTGCACAATGGTTCTGTGCCTGATCTTGAAACGCTTCTCAACAGCAAGCTCCGGCCCCGTTATTGGCAACGGGATTTTAAAAAACCTGAATACGATTATGAGAGTGTGGGATGGAAATATTGCGTGAAAGAAATTCCGGAGAATAAAAAGAATATTTATAATACTGACAAGCCTGGTTATGGCAATTACGGTCATTATTTTGGCGATGTACTTACGGAGGAGGAAAGAAAAGCTGTCATTGAATATTTAAAAACGCTGTAATGAATTTGGGGGAATTGTTTCAGCAAAATAATGCAGAAAAAAATCAGCGGAAAGGTTTTTATTTTACAACCTGGAATTTTCCTGATTCCAGTAGTTTACCTGCTTTATCACGAAGTTGAAAAATATAAATTCCCCTGAAATAATCGTTGGTTAGGGTAAGAGAAATTTTTGAAGATGATACAGGCATCTCGACCATTTTTTTACCTGTAAAACTATATACCTGGAGAATGTAACTTTTATCAACGGTATTGGGGAATTCAAAATTAACATACGAAATGGCCGGGTTGGGATAACACTTGACTACTTTAACCTGCTGCTGATAAAATGAATCATTATAATCACCGGCATAAGCCATCCACGTAAATGCAGCCAGCAACAATGTGAGGACGCATTTTTTTACAAGACTAATGTTTCTGTGTATAAATGTTATCATTATTCGATAGTAAAGATAGTTTAAATACTTCCATATTCCAAATGGTGGAAAAATTTTAAATTAGTTTTAAATTATAATTGTTCAGGGATTTGTCTGAAAAATTCCTGATTCGAAATTTTAGAATTTAGGACAAAGCATAGCACTTTTTGTTGAATTATCCCTGTCAAGAAAACCGGCATAAGTAAGAGAGAATTCGAATCCCCCTCTTGTTTGGCTCGCAGTTTTCAACTGAGAAATATTGGCGTCGTAGCTGAATGCTATAGAAAAAGGATTGTAGTCAAGTTTTACTATTGGAATAAAAGCATCCTTCCATCGCAGGTAACACCCAAACGCTATCACATAGTTTGTTGCAGAAGTTTCATCCTGAATTTTATACGAATATGTTGCACCAGCAATAGCTTCAGAATAATTTCCCTGTTTACTGTAATCTGCCTGGATTGTAAAGTACGTTGCTTCATTCAGAGAAAATTTTACTCCAACAGATCCCACCAATTTTGGATTCAGCTCGACCGGGGGATTTTTATAAAATGAATTAAATGGCCTGTTGAAGTGATGATAGGCTAAACCTATGAAATAATTATCCACTTCTTTATCTGCAATAGACGAGTTATATGAAATACCGAAACTGCCATCCCAATAGTGATAGTTGGAAGTGGTGAAACTTTCACCGTCGGCCAAAGCCGGGTTATAACCATTTCCATCAAATTGGTTGTTAGTGGTCATCTTTGTTCTGTCAATATGCTTTTGTACGTATCCACCCATAAATCCGAGAGAAAGATATTTACTCTTATCACCGCTGAGTGATTTGTGATAGTTTACTGCGGGCAAAACGTTTGTAGTGGTAAAATTTGTTGTGCCTGCTTTATCGTGCAAAACCTGTAAACCTGTAGTGATAAAATCATTTCCCTTACCAATAGGTTGCTTAAATTCAAAATTAAATGAACTCGTTTGATAGGGAACCGTAACACTGCTCCATTGATTGCGGTAAACAACCTGTGCTCTTATATCGCCGTCAAATATGCCCGCCAGAGATGGATTACGTAAAAGAGGTGCTTCGAAGAATTGAGAAAAGTGTGCATCCTGCGCTTGAACTTTATTGCTCAGGCACAATATAAAAAGGATGATTATGCAGAAAACTTTTCTCATTTCAGTTATTGGAATATATTAAATTCATAGTTCTTTCTGATCAATAAATATTGTACCCTGTAGTGTTTTTTATAAGCAGCAACATCATCTGATTAATGTAACATTACCTTTCTGAAATAATTTTACTCCGCTGTCGCAAATGACTTCGATCACATAAACATATACATCCGGCTGTTGAGATCTTCCGAGATAAGTACCATTCCAACCATAGGCAGCATTGTTTGGCTGTAAATCAGTTTTTTCAAAGACAAGTTGTCCCCAACGGTTGAAAATGCGAAGAGACTTAATTGAAAATAACCCTTTTCCCCTTACATAAAAAACATCATTCATCCCATCTCCATTTGGCGAAAATGTATTTGGGATAAACATGTTCTCGTTTTTACAAAGCACCTGGATGGTAATTCTATCAGAAACACTGCATCCGGTACTGTTAAATGCTTCTGCCGTATAGGTTATGTTGTTAAGTGGTTTAGCATAAGGTTGAGGGCAATTAAAGCATGACAAACCATCCTGCGGCGACCATTGCCAACTAATGACATCAAGTGAATTTGTAGTTGCAATCTGGTAACCTGAACCCGAAAATATTTGCGCAACACTATCAGTAATGTCGAATGTTGGATAGGGAGTTACCTCAACTGTAACATTTACGGAATTTGAAAAACAACCCAATGAATCTGAACCGACAGCACTATATATGGTGGTGCTGGATGGTTTGGCAACCGGATTGGAAATATTCGGGTTATTTAAGCCTGTTGACGGTTGCCAGTTATAGACCTGTGTACCTGAAGCACTAAGTTGCACTGAGTCCCCAATGCAAATTGCGGCTGGGTTGCTGGCTGAAATTTGTGAAGGTTGTATTACCTGTACAGAAACGGTGTCGGTGGCTTCGCATCCATAAGAGTTGCCTGTCACAAGGTATGTGGTAGAGGTTTGCGGTCGTACATCCGGTTCTCTGCAGGCAACGCAACTTATGGATGGGTCGAAATCCCATACATAGTGATTTGCACCAGAAGCCTGGAGGGTTGCAGATTGACCGAGACATAAAGTAACGCCGGTTCCCGCATCAACACTAGGTATAGGAAGCACTGCGACGGTTTGCATTGAAGTATCCTTACAACCAAATTGACTGACTGCATTTACACCCACTTTATAGGTGCCTGCTTTTTCGTAAGAATATACCGGATACTGGAGTGTTGAGGTTTCCCCATTTCCAAAATTCCATAACCACTGAAGATTACCCGCTCTGTCTGCGCTGTTTGTGACCGCAAAATTTACAGTCGAAGCCTGGCATACAGAATCATTAGCTGCTAAGGAAAGCACGGGTGATACATTTACCTGTGCAGGAACCGTTACTGTATATACATTTTCGCAGCCGTTTTCTGTTGTGGTACTCAGTGAAACTTTATAGTTACCGGAAAGTTTATAATAATGCAATGGATTATTAATTGAGTCTAAAATGGTACCGTCGCCTAAATTCCATGAGAAGGCAGCTAATTTATCAAATGCAGTAACAATAGAATCTGAAAAGATAGCAAGTGATGAATCACAAGCCGGCAGAACCGATGCTTCAAATTTCGCAAGTGCACCTGACACTCTTATGGTATCAGGGTTTTCAATAGGAATACGGCATCCTCCGCTATCAATGATAATTAATTTTGGAATAAAAACGCCTGGCTCATTATAAGTGTATGTGATTGACGGATCAAGAGATGTTTGCGTTATTCCATTTCCATAATCCCATACAAAAGTACTTTTACTTGTAGTCGTTGCAGTTGCATTAAATGAGACGGCTAAAGGTAAACAGCTTTCAAAAGGATGATATTGCATAGTTCCAGTTGGAGCATTAATGAAAATTGGTTTCGAAGAAGTATCATAACATTCTCCATAACCTTTCACAATAAGGGTAAGTAAAAAATTGCCGTTAGTTGTATAAGTATGCAAAGGATCATTATAGGAAGAGCTGTTGCCATCTCCAAAATCCCATAAGGAAGAAGTAAAATTTTGGGAACTGTTTTGAGGCTGAATAACCAGAGGCGGGCATAGTGTTAAGCTATCATCCAAGATAAAGGCTGCTTCTGGATTTGAAATGGTGATTGGGTCGGCTTTGGAAATAGTATCTGCACAGCCGTATTTGTCAGTTACTGTTAATGTAACTACATAATTTCCGGGTCCCGGGAAAAAATGCGAGGGCATAGAGTCTGTTACACTTGATCCATCTCCAAAATCCCAATAATAATTTAGCGAATCGCCTATTGATGAATCAAGAAAGTTAACCGGGCTTAGATCACAACTGACTGGATTAGCTACACCAAAATCTGCTTTGGGGTCACCGATAGTGATGGCGGCTATATGGAGAATAGTATCACTGCAGCCGCTATTATCTAATAAGGCAAGTTTAACATCAAAAGTTCCGCCCCTTGTATAAGTATGAGTAAAAGCAGGGCGACCAAAAGTTTGAACCGTGCCATCCCCAAAATCCCAGGTCCAGTTTGTGAGAGAATGACCAATATCCGTAAAAGATTGATCGGAGAATTCTACCAGACTATTTACACAGGCATCAGGATTATTGATGAACACAGCACTGGGACCATTAATTTGTATATTGACTGGCTTGGAGATTGTATCGTTACATCCCAAATTGTTTGTGACAATCAACAGTGGTGTATAAGTGCCTGCCTGCAGGTATCGGTGTATAATGACTGAATCAGCAAGAGTAGAATCAACAGAAGTGCTATTGTCTCCAAAATCCCAATAAAGTGATCGTATCTTGGTTGAATCAAAATTAGATGCAGTGAACCTTATGGAATCGTTTTTGCAAAAGCCAGGATTCAAAGAAACATAGTCAAACAAAGGGCTTTCATTAACTATGAGCACAGGCATCATGGTAGTATCTGCACAGGAACCATTTGTAACTATCAGGGTTACATTAAATTCTCCCGTTGCCCGAAAAGTATGTGAGGGATTTTGTGCAGTCGAAGTAACGCCGTCGCCAAAATTCCA
>JAHEZC010000571.1 GCA_023251275.1 Parafilimonas sp.
GGATAATTTCGTAAGCGTTCATTTCGCAGTTTGCGCTTAGAATGTAACTTTCTTTTTTGTTCGTTTATAAATTTCTATTTTTTATGAAGACCGTATATAAGTACTTTTCATTCATCGTGCTGTTTGTTTTTTGTTTCATGTTATCCTCAATGGCACAACAGGACGACGGTAAAATCCGCATCATTATGATAGGAGCACACCCCGATGATTGTGATGAAGACGGCGGTGGCACAGCAGCGCTCTTTGCACAAATGGGCTATGCCGTAAAATTTGTGTCTGTAACAAATGGCGATGCAGGTCACCAGGATATGCAGGGATTGGCACTTGCCAGGCGAAGATTTGCTGAGGCGCAGGAATCAGGCAGAAGATTAGGGGTTACTTACGATGTGCTGGACAATCATGATGGAGAATTAATGCCTACGCTCGAAGTGCGTTTGCAGATCATCAGGAAAATCCGCGAATGGAATGCAGATATCGTGATTGCTCCGCGTCCGAACGATTATCATCCCGATCATCGCTATACAGGTGTGCTTGTGCAGGATGCAGCATATATGGTGGCCGTGCCAAATGTAGCTTCTGAAACTCCTGCACTAAAAAAGAACCCGGTGTTTTTATACTACCAGGATCATTTTGAAAGGCCCAATCCTTTTCGCCCTGATATTGCCGTTGATATTACCAGTGTATTTGATAAAAAAGTATCCGGGCTGGATGCACATGTATCGCAGATGTACGAATGGCTGCCGTGGATCGGGCATTATCTCAATGAAGTTCCTCAAAGCAACACAGATCGTATAAAATGGCTCGCTCAAATATCGGCTGGACAAATCAAACCGGAAGTAAGACAAGCGCTTGAAAAATGGTATGGTAAAGAAAGGGGGGACCAGGTAAAATATGCAGAGGCATTTGAGATATGTGAATATGGAGCACAGCCCGATGATAATGAAATAAAAAGATTATTCCCGATGCTTGGCAAATAAGAACTGAATCTTCAATCGTATAAAATTTCGCTGTCATGAGGTTCAAAAGTAATGCTGTGTTTATACAAATTTTTTGCTGGCTGTTTGCCGTAACACCATTTTATGTTTTTGCTCAAGACACAGATACAACTATTTTAAAAGCAATAAAGACAAATGATTTTGCAGTTACAGGAGATGGAAGCGCTTCGAATTGGAATGCTGTTCGGTGGCTCACATTACCACAGCGCAATCCGGGAAACATTGTCTATAAGACAAAGATAAAATTACTGTACTCCGACTCAGGAATCTATTGCCTTTATCACTGCGAAGACAAAAAAATAACTGCCACACTGAAAGGAGATTTTCTTGACCTGTATAATGAAGACGTAGTAGAGGCTTTTTTCTGGACAGATGAATCAATACCTATCTATTTTGAATACGAAGTTTCTCCGCTTAATTATGAGTTGCCGATTTTGGTGCCCAATCATCAGGGGACATTTTTAGGATGGCTGCCCTGGCATTATGAAGGCAACAGGCGAACGAGGCATGCAGTACATATCAACAAAGACGGAGATCAAATCACTTCATGGACTGCGGAATTTTTTATACCCTTTACTTTGCTGAGACCGCTTACGAATGTACCGCCGCAAAGCGGGACCCGCTGGCGTGTCAATTTTTATCGCATTGATTATGATAGCGGTGAATCTTATTGGTCATGGCAGCTTACACGAAAAAACTTTCACGACTATGAACGATTTGGTACATTGCTATTTAAATGATACGTGTATTTGGCAGGGCTTACAATTTTGGTGAAAGCTTTTCTCTTTGCGACTTAGCGGCTTTGCGTGAGATTTTTTCCTGCAGGCATCGTCGTAAATAGATTCACGCCAAGGCGCAAAGCCACCAGGCAAAACAAATCTTATTCCCCTCTTTAATTTTTTAAAAAATATTTTATGAAACAACCTAAATGGACAATATTAATTGTGCTGCCGTGCCTGGTTGCACTAAGTTTTATAAAATCATTCAATCATTACAATGACTGGACGAAATTATTCAATGGCAAAAACCTGAGCGGATGGGACACCTACATCGGCCCGCCATTGGATTCTACAGGAAAAATGTTGAGCAAAATACCGGTTGGCTTAAATAAGGATCCCAATAAAGTTTTTACCATTGTGAATGACAATGGGCAAAAGGTGATCCGCATTTCAGGTGAAAGTTGGGGAGGTATTTCCACTGTAAAGGAATATGAAAACTTTCATTTTAAACTGATGTTTAAGTGGGGTTCACTTACATGGGGACAGAAAAAGGGGAAAAAGAAAGACAGCGGCCTGCTCTATTTTGCAGTGGGCGAGCATGGTGCAGATTATGGTGCGTGGATGCGTTCACAGGAATTCCAGATCGAAGAAACCAATTGCGGCGATTATTGGGGTGTAGCGGGTGGAATGGAAGATATACCTGCGATAAAAAAATCGGATAGCCAGTATGTATATAGTGTGACAGGACAATTCTATACTTTCAGTGCCACAAGC
>JAHEZC010000572.1 GCA_023251275.1 Parafilimonas sp.
GAAAGATTTAATATGGTACAGCAAATTCGCAGAGCGGCACTTTCAGTAAAACTAAATCTTGCAGAAGGTTCTACACGAAAATCCGATATTGAAAGGAAAAGATTTCTTGAAATCTCAAGAGGTTCTGTTGTTGAAATTGATGCTGTTTTGGAAACCGCTGTTGATTTGAATTATTTTGCAGCGGATAAACTTGAAATAATAGACGCATTGCTTAACAGATGTTTTGCCATGCTTTCAAAAATGATAGAACTATAAATTTTATTAACCTGTTACGTCAGCCTTTCACGTCTGTCGTTTCACGTCTCACGGCTATGTACCTTTATCTCAAAGCGCTCCATATCATCTTTGTCGTTACCTGGTTTGCGGGTATGTTTTATATGCCGCGATTATTTATTTACAACACAGAAGCGGGGGAAAAAGATGAAGCGGCAAAAAATATTTTGCGCCGGCAGTTCATCGTCATGATGAAAAGATTATGGTATGGCATTACGTGGCCTTCCGCTGTTCTTACATTGGTATTTGGAAGTTCGGTATTATTCAGCGATCAGTTTCAATGGTATAAAATAATCTTTCAGCCCGAAGGAAGATGGCTGCTTATCAAACTTATTTTTGTGCTTTTGCTCTATCTCTATTTTTTTTCGCTGCATAAAATTTTTTTACAGCAGGTGAAAGGCATTTTTAAATATTCATCTCAGCAGTTGCGTATATGGAACGAAGCGGCAATTATTTTTCTTGTTGCAATCGTAATGCTTGTTTCTGTGAAAGATAGTATTAGCTTTTTATGGGGGCTTGCCGGATTAATTGCATTTGTAATAATGTTGATGAGTGCCATTAAGATTTATAAAAACATCAGAAATAAAAATCGAAATTGATATGCGCCTGCTGCTTATTTTTATTTTTCCATCGTTATTTTTCTGTAGTTCATGCAAAATGAAAGCCGACTTAATTATACATAACGCTGTTGTTTATACTGTTGATAGTGCATTCAGCATTGCGGAAGCATTTGCAGTGAAAGACGGAAAAATTTTAGATGTCGGGAAGAATGATGATCTATTAAAAAAATACGAGGCACAAGAAATAATTGATGCCCATGGCAATGCGGTATGTCCCGGTTTTGTTGATGCGCATGCACATTTTGTTAGCTATGGCCAATCATTGTTTGCAGTTGATCTGTTTGGTTGTGCTTCATGGGACGAAGCCCTGGAACGTATAAAGAAGTTTTCATCATCTCATCCTGATGAAACATGGATAAGAGGGAGAGGATGGGATCAGAATAAATTTCCCGGTAAAGCATATCCCGCCAATGAACGGCTCAATGAATTATTTCCGGAAAAGCCGGTTCTTTTAAGTCGTGTAGATGGGCATGCTGCCATTGCCAATAAAAAAGCGTTGGAGCTGGCAGATATTCTGCCAGGTCAAAAATTAGTTGGGGGTGAAATAGAAACAAAGAATGGAAAACTCACGGGGCTGCTGATTGATAATGCCATTGATCTTGTATCGGAAAAAATTCCACATGCATCAAAGCAGGATTATGAAAAATGGCTGATGGCTGCACAACGGAATTGTTTTGCACAGGGGCTTACCACCATTACAGATTGCGGACTTATGTACAATGATATTGAAATCATTGATGCCCTGCAAAAAGAGGGCAAGCTCAATATGCGCCTGTACGTAATGCTCAGCGATGATGCAGCAAATTATAAACGCTATCTTAAAACAGGCCCCTATAAGACCGACAAACTTTTTGTGAATGGTTTCAAACTCTACGCGGATGGAGCGCTTGGAAGCCGCGGCGCCTGCCTGCTGCAGCCGTACAGTGATCAGCCCGGCTGGCAGGGTTTTTTGCTGCAGAATAAAGAGCACTATGATTCCATCGCTGCATTGCTTGTAAATACAGAGTTCCAGATGTGTACACATGCCATTGGCGACAGTGCCAATCGTGTTATACTGAAAGTGTATAATAAGTATCTCAACGGGAAAAATGATAAACGCTGGCGTATCGAACATGCGCAGGTGATCAACGAAAATGATTTTGATCTGTTTGGTAAAGCATCTGTCATTCCATCCGTACAACCGACCCATGCAACCAGTGATATGTATTGGGCTGGTGACAGGCTTGGCAAAGAAAGACTGAAAGGCGCTTACGCATTCAAACAGTTATTGCAGCAAAATGGCTGGCTTCCACTAGGCACAGATTTTCCCGTGGAAGACATCAGTCCATTCAAAACTTTTTTAGCAGCGGTATTCAGGAAAGATGCACAAGGTTTTCCGCCGGGTGGATTTCAGCCGGAGAATGCGCTCACGAGAGAAGAAGCCATTCGCGGCATGACCATCTGGGCAGCCAAAGCGGGTTTCCTCGAAAGTGAAACAGGCAGCATTGAGCCCGGCAAGAAAGCAGATTTTATCATTCTTGATAAAGACCTGATGAAAGTGAATGAACGGGAAGTGCTGCATACAAAAGTATCAGCCACTTATTCAGGCGGGATA
>JAHEZC010000062.1 GCA_023251275.1 Parafilimonas sp.
AGCAGGATTTTAAAAAAGTGATATTGAATTTAGCCGACTGACGTTGCATCAGTCATACACGATATGAAAGAATTACTCCCAGATTTCTCCATTGCCTGCTAACCATGATTTTACGGCCTCGGTGGTTACACTCTTTGGCCTTTCAAGTGGAAAGCCCAATGCCCGGTCCCAGCAAAGACTGGCAAGTACACCCAGAGAACGGCTTACGCCAAATAATACGGTATAAAATTCATATTCTTCCAATCCATAATGTACCAACAAAGCGCCGCTGTGTGCATCTACATTCGGCCACGGGTTTTTTATTTTACCAAGTGATTGCAAAATTGGAGGAACAGTTTCGTAGATATTCCAAACTGTTTGCACGAGGGGATCGTCCGGCATGTGCTTTTTGCCAAACTCCATCTGTGCTGTAAAACGGGGGTCAGTTTTACGCAACACAGCATGGCCATAACCCGGTACTACCTTTCCTGCACTCAAGGTTTTTTGTACATAATCTGCTATCTGTTCTTTTGAAGGCAACTCTGTTTCCAATTCTTCACGCATATCAAATATCCATTTGATTACTTCCTGGTTAGCCAAACCATGAAGCGGGCCTGCAAGACCATTCATTCCCGCTGCAAAACTTAAATAAGGATCGCTTAATGCAGAACCGACAAGATGCGTAGTATGAGCAGAAACGTTACCGCCTTCATGATCTGCGTGAATAGTCATGTATAAACGCATGAGTTCCTTAAAGCTTTCATCTTCAAAACCCATCATGTGGGCAAGATTGCCTGCCCAATCGAGTAAGCCATTAGGCTGAATATGTTCGCTGAATTTGTATTTACGGCGATATACATAAGCGGCGATCCTGGGAAGGCGTGCAATCAAATCCATTGAATCATCAAAAACATATTCCCAATAATCTTTTTTGCTCATACCTTTTGCATAGGATTTTGCAAAATTACTTTCGGTCTGCAAAGCCATTACGCCGGTTACAAACATGGTCATTGGATGAGCAGTGATGGGTAAAGCATCAATTGTATGAAAAACATGCGTCGGCACATGACTGCGGCGCTGCCATACCGAAGTAATTTGATGTGCATCTTCCTCTGAAGGCATTTCCCCTATCAGCATCAGATAAAACAAACCTTCAGGCAGAGGCTCAGTTCCATCCTTTGCTTTAGGCAATTTTTCCTGCAATTCGGGTATAGAATAGTCGCGGAAACGAATGCCTTCATGTGCATCGAGCAAACTTGTTTCTGTCACAAGGCCGGTAATGCCACGCATACCCTGGTAAACCTGTGCAAGCGTAACTTCGCCGATCTTTTTATTACCATGCTCTTTGAGTAAATCTTTTATTTCTGCAACGGCAGCATCGGCTCTTGCTTTAAATAGTTCTTTTAATTCTCCCATACCTGTTTAATTGAATGTTGACAAGCGTTTAAATATTTCAGCAACGATATTACCTGATTTGCTAAAGGTAAAACAAGTCAGCAGAAGATTTAATGTCAGCAGAAGATAATTTTTTAAAAGGGCTTGTGTATGTATAGCCTCAAGGGAAAATTATTTATAAATATCCAATAAGCCATCTGGCAAAATTACATGCACTTCCTTTTTTTTGTGATCAATTTTTTGAAGCGTTTGTTCATGGAGGGGGATAAAAGTTTCTCTATTATGCCTGTTAATGCGCAATAAAACCTGGTGCGTCTGTTCAATTACTTCTTCAACCGGCCCCAATACTTCGTCTTCATTGATCACCAAATATCCGAGCAAGGTGACAGGGGATGATTTGTCAGCATGTTTAAGAAAATCATTCCGGCTGAGCCAAACTTTTTTCTTAACCAATTTATTTGATGCTTCTCTTGTATCTATACCCTCAAGCTTAATAAAAATCTCCTGATCGTCTTTGGGCCTGGCATATTCAATAAAGTAAGGTAACCGCGAATCTTTCAACAGTTCTACAAATAATGCATCAATACCTTTCAGTGCTGTTTTTTTATGCAGCGCATGTTGCAATACCAACTCTCCCTGTAAACCAAAAGAAGCTATAAATTTCCCAATGTTGAAGTATTCATTCACAGAGAATCCAGAAATCAAATTTCACGATAAGAAAGTTAATTCTACAGAGAAATCTTAAGAAATTTTACAGGCACATCTTCTTTTATACATAATAAAGAAACATCGTCCGTATTTCATGACGATTTTACAAACGATCAATGGGAAACTACACTTCAGCGGGAGAACTTCCGTTCCTTTGCTCTGTTTTTCTTACAAAAGGTTGCCTGCGTCTTGCCTGTTGCTGTTTCTTGTGCTCGTCGGTACGCCGCTTGACATTCGCTTCATGCTCTTCGTGCCATTTCTGGAACTTAACCATAGCGGCCGCTTCATCGAATAAGCCAAGTTTTACTCCCCGTAACAAATGCTTCAGGAATAAGACTCCCTTAAAAGAAAGAATACGTCGAACCGTGTCAGTAGGCTGTGCTCCCTTGTGGAGCCATTCCAAAGCTTTCTGGCGATCTAACTGAATTGTTGCGGGTACAGTCAGCGGATTGTACGTACCAATTTTCTGGATAAATTTTCCATCGCGGGGCGCACGGGCATCGGCTATTACTATAAAGTAAAATGGCCGTTTTTTAGAGCCGTGTCTCTGTAGTCTGATTTTTACTGCCATGTTAAATAGACATTTAAAGGCTAATGATTTAGGTTAACATTATTCAGAATTGCGAAAATAATAGTTATAGTTGAAAATGCAAAGTTTAAGGTTTAAGGATTTGTTAGAAATATATAACCGGATTTTTTTTGCCTTATTTTTTTTAGTTTAAAACTTTTACCACCTGATACTACACCGGTCTTCTCATACCCTGCATCCTGTTTACAGGCATTTTATTCATCATCTTCATCATCTGGCGCATTTGATCAAACTGCTTCATTAAGGCATTCACTTCCCCAATATCTTTCCCGCAGCCTTTTGCAATTCGCGTCCTCCGGCTTTGATTGATGCTGTCTGGGCTGGCTCTTTCAAAAGGAGTCATGGAATGAATAATGGCTTCTACACCTTTGAAAGCATCATCGCTGATATCTATGTCTTTAATTGCTTTTCCCATGCCTGGTATCATACCCATTAAATCTTTCAGGTTGCCCATCTTTTTTATCTGTTGCAACTGTTCAAGAAAATCCTGAAAATCAAACTGATTCCTGCGAATTTTTCTTTCAAGTTTTTTTGCCTGTTCTTCATCAAACTGGTCCTGGGCTTTTTCAACGAGGGAAACAATATCGCCCATCCCGAGAATACGTTGCGCCATGCGTTCGGGATAGAATACATCGAGTGTTTCTGGTTTTTCACCGCTGCTTACAAATTTTATCGGCTTTTGAACGGTATATTTTACTGAGAGCGCAGCGCCGCCACGTGTATCGCCATCGAGCTTCGTTAAAACAACCCCGGTGAAATCAAGCCTGTCATTGAAAGTTTTTGCAGTATTCACTGCATCCTGCCCGGTCATGCTGTCAACGACAAATAAAATCTCTGCGGGATTCACCGCAGCTTTAATATTCGCCACTTCGGTCATCATTACTTCATCAATTGCCAAACGCCCCGCAGTATCTATAATGACAACATTTTTATTTTTGCTTCTTGCTTCTTTGATGGCATTCTGTGCAATAGAAACAGGATCCTTATTGTCGGGCTCACTGAAAACATCCACATTTATCTGTTCGCCAAGCACCATCAATTGGTCAATTGCTGCTGGACGATAAGTATGTGCCGCCACCAATAATGGTGATTTTCCTTTTTTTGTTTTCAGGTAGTTTGCCAGCTTACTGCTGAAAGTAGTTTTTCCGCTTCCTTGTAAGCCTGCAATCAATATAATGGCAGGATTGCCGGAAATATTAAAATCTGCCTCTGCGCCTCCCATCAGTTCAGTCAATTCATCCTGTACAATCTTCACCATTAACTGACCGGGGCTGATTGCATTAAGCACCTTTGACCCCAATGCTTTTTCTTTAACCCTGTCAGTAAACTCTTTGGCGATTTTATAATTAACATCTGCGTCTGTCAATGCACGACGAATATCTTTCAGTGTATTGGCAATATTCAGTTCATTGATCCTGCCTTCACCTTTTAAGTTTTTAAAAGCGCTTTCGAGACGTTCTGTAAGATTATTAAACATGAGCCGATAATATTATAATTTGGGCTGCAAATATAAGCTGAAACCGAAAGATGCGAAATGAAAGACGAAATCTGCGTGTGCAGATTTTAATTCTTTATAGCCCGCGGTTCAATATGAATAAGGTTTTACTATTTTTACTCTAATTTCCGAATTCAGTTAATCCATAATGTATGATACAAAGAATACAAACCATTTGGCTGCTGCTTGCATCATTATGTGCATTTCTCACCATAAAATTTTCATTTTACACGGGCATTCTTGTTGATGACCTGCAAAGAAAGTTAATTGCACTTAATGCAGCCAGTACGATACCGCTTATTGTACTTACGGTTGCTGTGGCAATTGCAGCACTTGTAACAATTTTTCTCTTTAAAGACAGAAGGATGCAATTAAGAATAACCATTGCAAATCTTTTAGTTTCAGTCCTGCTTATTGTGCTTTATTTTTCTGCTGTCAACAATCGTTATAATGAAGGCAGCTACGATCTCACAGCGCCTTTAATTTTCTTAGTTCCTTTTTTTCTGCTTTTTGCTGCGAGAGGAATTTATAAAGACGACAGGCTTGTAAAAAGTGTTGACAGGCTGAGATAAGCCAAAGAAACAAGGCAGACTTAAAGCATATAAAATACAAGTATTTTTTTAAATAATAGCGTTCTCTTTGTGATTTCCTGGGTAAGAAATCATCCTGCATTACCCGAAGGTGAACAGATTTATTTTTTAAACACAGGCAGGGGATTTAAAGGATGCCTCAAAAAATTTTTTAAAGTTTCTTTGATTAGAAACAGATGAAATCGCAAGGTTGGTAACTTTCTTCTGTTTTCTTTAATTTTTTTCTTGTCAATACCAAAAGTCAGTAATCCCAAAGACAGATCTATCCAATCTGCTCTCCGGAAATTTTCGGCAACCTGGTCATGCTTACCTTGATATTTACTCATCTTATGATGCCAGTATATCATCAAAGTAATTTCCTCTGTCCAGTCTTGATTACCTGTTTCAGCTAAATAAATTATGGCTTGTTCAATAGATGGATTTAAATAGTCAAAAGTATGATCAGTCCAAATTCCAATGTCGTGGAATACTGCTGCAATGGCATATTTTTCTTCATTATTTTTTTCAGCATCAAGTAAAAGGCAATTTAAAAATACACGATATACATGATTTTTATATTTGTCATAGTCGGAGCCGATAACCGGCTTAAACTTCAGTATTACATCTTCAATAATTTTATTTGAATACTCCATTTATTAATAATTTAATGCTGCGTCATCCTTAACTTTTCAATGCATTCAGATTGATTTGTCTGCATCATAGAAATTTATGCGCCGTCTCCAAAATCATTTTCTAGAATCCACGTTAAATGCATACAATAATTTAATCCTGTTTGCCTAAATTTGCTTCATGCGTGAAGGTAAGGACCTTATTCTCGCCACGAAACCGTTTGCCAAAGAAATCCGCTGGAAAAGCTGGTACTATACAGCTTCATCATTTCTTTTGCTCATTACATTTTTGCTTGGTGTGTGGTTTGTACCAAATGTGTATGGCAGAATAATCTGCAGTGTTTTCAGCGCGCTGTTGCTGGCACGCTGTTTTATTATTTTTCATGATTACCAGCATCACTCTATCTTACAAAAATCTTTTTTCGCCAATATTATATTTACCGTTTTTGGCACTTATATGCTCACGCCTCCCAGCATCTGGAAACGGTCTCATGATCATCATCATAATAATAATTCCAAATTATTCAGTGCGAGTATTGGGTCGTATCCTGTTATGACAAAAGAAAAATTTATTGGTGCATCCCCTAATGAAAAAAAGATATACCTGGCCATCAGGCATCCGTTGAATATGTTGTTTTCTTATTTTACTATGTTTGTGTATGGTATGTGCATCCAGTCTTTCCTGAGCAGTTCACGAAGGCATTGGGATTCACTTGCTGTATTGATTCTTCATTTTTCTGTTGCTGTATTTATTTTTATTTTTTTTAGTCCGCTAACATGGTTCCTCGCATTTTTTTTACCATTTTTTTTATCACACATGCTTGGGGCATATCTTTTTTACGCACAGCATAATTTTCCGGGAGTTGTTTTTCGTAAAAATGTTGAATGGAGTTATGCGCATGCCGCAATCGAATCGTCAAGCTATATGGCAATGAATCCATTTTGGCGATGGGTAACAGCTAATATAGGGTATCATCACATACATCATCTTAATTCGAGAATACCGTTTTACAGGTTACCCGAAGCAATGGCAAATATTCCTGAATTGCAAACTGCTACCATCACTACACTAAATCCCCGTGATATTATCAAATGCCTGCGACTGAAAGTATGGGATCCTGCACAAAACAAAATGATCGGCTTTTCTGAAATGAAATCGGAAAAATTTCCGAAGCCATCTTCCTGAAACTTTGCAGATTATTCTCCATCCGTATCGAAATATTTTTTATACTGCCTGTTATGCATCTTTTGTTTCTTCCTGCTTATGTTGCTTTTCTATTTTATCAATACGTTGCACCAGTGCATCAAGGTTACGGAAATGAATAAAGGCTTTCCTGTATTTGGCTGCTTCAAATGCGGGTGAACCCATATACACTTCTCCTTTTTTGTTAATGCTTTTTGAAATACCAGATTGTGCGGTGATGATGGTATTGTCTGCAATTTGAAGATGACCAACTATGCCGACCTGGCCGCTGAACATACAATTTTTTCCGATTTTAGTGGAACCTGCCACTACACCATGTGCTGCAAAATACGTGTTTTCTCCTACCTCCACATTGTGTGCAATGTGTATGAGGTTATCAAATTTTACTCCCCTGCGGAGAATAGTTGAACCGAGTGTAGCGCGGTCTATCGCGCAATTGGCGCCTATCTCCACATCATCCTCAATAATCACATTGCCAATTTGCGGTACTTTTTTGTTATCATTTTCAGGATTAAATCGAAAGCCATCGCTTCCTATCACTGTGCCTGAATGTATGATGCAATCTTTACCGATCACAGTCTCTGAATAAATTTTTACTCCCGCAAACAAAGTTGTGTTATCACCTATAATTGAATTGTCGCCAATGTACACCTGCGGATATATTTTTACATTATTTCCTATTTTTACATTCTCGCCAATGAAAGAAAATTCTCCCGCATAAATATTACTTCCGATCACAGCGTTCTCTGCAATAAAAGCCAGTTTTGAAATGCCTGTTTTATTCAGCTTTACCTGGTTATACATTTCCAGCAAACCTGCAAAAGCGATGTCTGGACTTTTTACACGTATCAAGGTTGATGAAACGGGCGCTGTTAATACAAGGTCTTTATTGATAATGACTACTGATGCTTTGGTAGTGTAGAGGTATTGTGTGTAAAGCGGGTTTGCAAGAAACGAAATAGATCCGGGTTCACCATCTTCTATTCTCGATAATTTGCTGACCGTAACATTTGCATCACCTTCGGGTACACCCTGCAGGAGGTCAGCTATTTGCTGTGCGGTAAATTGCATCGTTAATGGTTTAAATTTTAATTGGTTAAATAAAAAAGAGTAATCGTATTGTTTCGCTAAAGGTAATTGAGTTCATTGAATGAGAAAGGCTTTTAAGGGCCGCCTGTAAATGTTTCTCTGATAGGTATTCAAAAAGAGAATTGATGATTATACTTGTGTACGTTTGCCGGAAAGCCTGTCTATTCTTACAGCCTCTTTCAATAATCTTACAATTGCATCTTCGTCAATTTCTTCAGGAGATTTATATATTTTATAAAATATTTGTTTGTTACTCCCATGTGTAAGATAATGATCTGCATCATTGAGTTTATTGCCATACCAAAATCCCAATAAAACTCCTTCTTTAATTCCTCCCCGCGGAATTGCGGATGGCCATATAATACAAATGCCTCTCTTACCATAGAAGAAAGGAACATTATAAGATATTTTTTCTTTACAATCTTTTGGCAGGTTTTCAATGATTATTTGTCTCAACACATCTATTATTATCCGTTCATTTTCAGGAAGTATTTCAAATAGCTGAAGGAGGGATTTTATTTTAGATGAGGTTCCGGATTTCATTTATTAAGTATGAGCGTAAATGTTGCAACTTATTTTTCGCATTGAAATACTTTTTCCATTTTATTAAGCTGTTGCCAAACCGCAAATTCACAAAACTTCTGATTATTTATTCTTCATAAATTCCCATTCCCATACTTCCCCATCTTCCGGGTCATTAACTGTTCCGATAAATGCAAAACCATTTTTCTGCAATATCCTTGAGGAAAAATTGTTTTCCGGAAGTGTTCTCGCAGTAATCCTTACCATAGGGTTAGCCAGTAGAGCTGCATCAACCAATTCTCTGCAGATTTGCGTTCCTATTCCTTTCCGCCTCCAGTTTTCAAATGTGCCGTAAGCTATTTCAACAGTTCCATTTACCGGCGCGCCCTTGAAACCTCCGCTGCCAACGAGGATATTGTTCTCTTTAGCGAAATACCCTATCCATGGAGACGTAAACCCGATTTTTTTGTAAAACTCAATTGTCATAGAGAGAATGTCGTGCAGCAACGGATCATCGGTAAAATTCGAGTTCTCCTCAAGTGTTTCTTTTATTGGGATTAATTCCATTTTTTTCTTTTTATGTCATTGGAAGCAAAGAGACGGATTGTAATTTTTTTTGACAGTGCTGCTGACAGATAAACTTACAAACTTTTTCCGAAAGTTGTTTAGCAATAACCTCCATAAGCAATGCTGTTTTTTACACCCGTTTAATTTTATTTAATAATATTAAAAAGCAGTAGTGAGATAATTAAGAGAATACCGATAAGTGCGAAGCCAAAAAAATAATCCGATATTTTTTCTATCTGTTTTGACCTTTCCTGATCTGATGTTTTTATAGCAATAAAAGAAAGCATGCAGGAGAAAATAAGCATCAATGCAATCACAGAAGTGAATTCGTCAATCATGCTATTCGCCGAATATTCAGAGCCATGCAGCGAAGTGATCACAAAAAGGCAAAAACCCAAGAGCGTAGCCGATGTGTTCAGGATATGTGGTGATGTTTTGTTTGACATTTTTTATAAAATAATTTTAAAGCCAGGCCATAATATTTATATTAGCCGTTTCTGTAAGCTGCTCACAAGCATGACCCCATGA
>JAHEZC010000573.1 GCA_023251275.1 Parafilimonas sp.
TCTTTTGCAGCAGGAAGATATGTTTTGTTTATGTCGTTCTCAATAATTGAATTGTCAAAGCCGCCCGTTAAATAAAATTCATACCCAAACATCCATTTGTTATGATAATATTTTCCATACAAGCCAAACCCTGCATTGCTCCATGTACCTGGCAACATTTGTGTTGCTGCTATCGGCCTGTCAGTAAACTCCCACTTGGGGCCATCATGATTTTGATTGAAAGCGCCAATGGGGTTAATAATCATACCGCCTCTTAAATTAAGCAAAGGATGGAATTCCAAATCCAGCGCTGCATATTCAATCGAAATTTCTTTCGCACCATCTTCAAACTCTATCTCGGATAAAAACTTTATGCGCTTTGCAATACTTGAGGCTACAAACAAACTAAGTCTTCTGAATTGAAACTGGTGTCCTTCCGAAACCCCATTCGTACTCAGGTGTTGCCAATTTGCTTCCATATAACCACCTAAAGAAACCGGTAACTTTCCAATTTGTAAAAATGGCCTGTTGTAAATGGCGTCCATATTCATAGTTTGCTTTATGGTGTCTTTGGGAATCCGCCTGAGCAAGCTGTTGTCAATCTGTGCTTTTGTTTTAAAACAGGTTGCTATCAACAGAAATAGTATAAAAAATTTCAGTTTCATTTTTTTAAAGATATTTTCAATTGGCTGTCAGCAATGGTTACGGGAAAAGTTCTTAAGCGATTATCTGCAGGGCCATTTTCCACTTTACCATGATTGTCGAATTCACTGCCATGTGCAGGACATTGCAGCTTGTCTCCAAACACCTGTAATTCTGTCCCCTGGTGCGTGCACTGCATCCATAATGCCTCGTAATTATTTTCATCAAAACGATACACGCATATCGGGTACTGCAATATTTCATTCTGTACAACGAGATATTTTTTATATTGTACCTGGTTCTTTCTCTTTATTACAAAATCTTTTAGTGGAATAATCATGTCCGAACCGATAATGGGAGCATCAAAAATTTTTGCGACACTGCAGCTTTCCAATAGCGACATCGCCGCTCCGCTGCTCATGCATACTATGCAACCTGTTTTTATAAAATTTCTCCTGGTCATTTGTTATAAGCTTTCCAGAAATTTAATCAGCCTTTGTTTATCTGCTTCTGACAATGCATCGAAACTCTTTTTTGAGCCTGCTGCTTCACCACCATGCAGTTCAATAGCTTCCTGAATACTGTGTGCTCTTCCATCGTGCAGTAAAAAATATTGCCTGCCCTGCGATTTTGGTGCAAGCCCCAATCCCCATAATGGCGGGGTTCTCCATTCACTAGTTGCAGCCGTACCTTCTGTATAACCGTCGTCCAGGCCCGGACCCATATCATGTAACAGCAGGTCTGTATATGAAGCGAAAGTTTTGTAACTCAAAGCATCAATGGGGGAATAACCTGTTTTAAAATCAGGCTTATGGCAGCCGGAACAATTTATGGTTAAAAAAATTTGTTCGCCTGCCATTACATCGGGATTATTTTGGTCGCGTTGTACCGGGGCCTTCAATGTTTGCAAATAAAAAACAACATCATTGATTGTATTTACTGATATTTCCGGATCAATATTCGTATGGCTATATACATCTTTTGGCTCAAATACAGAAGTAATACCAATGTCCTGGTTATATGCATTCACGGTTTGTTGCAATAAATTATAGACGCTTCCTTTTTTTCCAAACCTGCAAATATATTTTCCACCTCTCGTTACGGCATCTGGCCTGATCGTTATATATGAAGGAATAGAATTCCAGTTAGGTACACCGCTTATGCCATCTCCATTTGCATCATCAGGATCACTCATAGCAAGAATATCATTATCAGGCACCAATTCCAAAAACCCTAAACCTGTATTAATCGGAGGCATGAACTTCGCAAACGTTGCTCCCGCGGGTATTTGTTCAGGTGTATAACCCGGTATTGCCCTGTCCTGCAATTGTGGACCACCCTGGTCTGAATACTGATTTCCCGTACTGTCAGTTTGCCCGAACCTTACAAGTGTACTGAATGGATGCCCTTTACCATCTCCTGCGTGACAACCACCGCAACTGGTAGCGACGAATATGGGGCCAAGTCCTGTTGAACCCGTAAATACCTGGTCATTAAATGCAGCATCTCCGCTAAGATGTTGGGCAGACTGTGCATAGCTTAAGTCATCAACAGGGCCATCAAGTGTTTGATCATCAGCAGGAGCAGGAGGCTCCATTTTGGAGCATGAAATGACGACGCCGATGAAAAGCGTGATAACAGCAATTACAAAAAAATATTTTTTCATGCTCAAAAAAATTTACAAATGCAAACATAGGTGTAAATTCCTAAATTTAGGTTGTTCTAAATTAAATATTTAGATTTATCAAATATTATTTATTCACCCACTAAGAATATTTTCATTTGTTAAATCAATTTATCTTTGCCGGAATATGATATTATCTGTTACAGAAGAGAACTATCTCAAGGCGATTTATTCATTAT
>JAHEZC010000574.1 GCA_023251275.1 Parafilimonas sp.
CAACCCACCATTGGTAGAAATAACCGGGGCATAATTTTTTTCGGTCTCTACACTATTCAGCCCTATTGTCCGCGGATTATCTTTTCCATATTCTTCCACAGGCATAAATTCATAAAAAATTCCGTGCATTAAGCATAAAAGCATTCCTTCTTCATGCGGGTCATCCTGTGCGGCAAAAAACCCTTCACTTGCATTATACATTTCACGGTAATGAATATCGCCGCCGACCAGTTTCCTGAAAGGCTCTTTGTAAGGCGTAAAGGAAACGCCACCATGAATATACAATTCAAGAGCAGGCCAAACTTCTTTCAGAGTCTTTTTACCTGTCAGCTCAAGAATGCGCCGGATAAGCACCATAGTCCAGGTAGGTACGCCGGAAATAGAAGTTACATTTTCATGAATAGTTGATTTTGCCAGGCTTTCAATTTTGTTTTCCCATTCATCCATCAAGGCAATAGAAAGTTCGGGTGTACGTATCCACTGTGCCCAAAAAGGGCTATTCTGCAGTAAAACTGCACTCAGGTCGCCGTAATGGGTTTCTTCATCAATAGAATGTACCTGGTGACTGCCGCCAACTACCAGTCCTTTACCCGTGAGCAAATCACTGTCAGGATTAAAATTGTAATATAATGTGAGCACATCCTTCGCTCCCTGGTAATGACAATCTTCGAGACTTTCATCTGTCACCGGAATAAATTTACTCTTATCGCTTGTGGTACCGCTGCTTTTGGCAAACCAATAGACAGGAGTGTCCCATAGCAGGTACTGTTCTCCGCGCATTAATCTTTCCACATAAGGCTTTATATCATCATAATCAACAATCGGAACAAGTTCTTTAAATTTCCGGATAGTAAATATTCCGCTGTAGCCATACTTTCTTCCATACTCTGTATGCTGTGCATGAGTTACCAGGTCCTGCAGCACTTCTCTCTGGGCAGCGATGGGGTCATTCACCCATTGCTCAATTTTTCCGTAACGCAGACGGGCAAGTCTTGATATGGCAGGAGACAGGAGTTTCATGTGAATGATGGCAAAATAAGAAAAGCATGGGACAATTGAAAGCCAGGGTTAATATTTGTTTCGGTTTATTGCAAATGATTATTCAAATTCATAATTTCTCCCTGTATATCATTCAACGCAGATTTTGTGTATGAAAAATCTCCATCGGTAATCTTTTCAGCCAGAAGGTCGAGTTTTTCTTTACTTATTGAGTCGGAATAATGCCTGATGTATTGGTGAACACTTGTAAGATATTTGATAAAATCTTCAGCCTCCATTTCATCAATCTCGCCGGTGTTTTGATTTTTGTAACCGATCTGATCATTTTCTTTTTTCTCAAATCGCTCGATTTCTTTAATGGCCTTGGATATGGCAATCAAAACTTCCTGTGTGGTTTTGGTTCGGGTGTTTTGACCGAGTTCGATGAGCCAATCCTTTCTTTTCAGTTCGAAATTTGTTCCGAGATAAAGACGTCGTACCTTATCATCCGCGGCAAGTTCTTCAGCAGTGCCATGCATGAATATTTTTCCCTCAATCATCAAATAGGCACGGTCACAAATAGAAAGGGTTTCATTCACATTATGATCTGTTATAAGGATACCGATGTTTTTATATTTTAGTTTTGCGACTACTCCCTGGATATCTTCCACAGCAATGGGATCAACACCGGCAAAAGGCTCATCGAGCAAAATAAATTTCGGGTCAACGGCCAATGCACGGGCAATTTCTGTTCTTCTTCTTTCACCTCAGCTAAGGCTGTCGCCATTATTCCTGCGTACATTTTTCACTCCGAATTCTTCTAAAAGCATTTCTAATTTTTCTTTTCGCTGCCGGGGAGAGAGCTTTGTCATTTCCAGCACAGCCATAATATTATCTTCCACACTCAGCTTGCGGAATATACTTGCTTCCTGCGGCAGGTAACCGATACCCATCTGCGCTCTTTTGTACATTGGCAGCCGGGTAATTTCTTCCTTGTTTAAAAACACTTCACCTTCATCGGGTTTTATCAATCCTACTACCATATAAAATGTAGTGGTTTTGCCTGCCCCATTGGGGCCAAGCAATCCGACAATTTCACCCTGGTTCACTTCAATAGATACATGATTAGCTACAGCGCGGCCGTGATATGTCTTGACAAGATTTTTTGTGTGAATAGTGAGACTCAATGTTCAGGTATTTCGGCAAAAATAGAGGAAGTAACAGAATAAGCATTGCGGGCTTTTTATCTTAACTAATGTTTTTGGAGTGATAAGCTGCATTATATTGCATTAATTTGCGCCGCAAAATAAATTTTAGAGTTCGCTGGTTAAATGTTTTGCGGCGTCTATGTTCGCAAAAGAAGCAAAAGCCTGTATCACTAATGAAAGTAACTGATCATCTTAATCAATCAAATGGTGTCTTGATATCATTTGAGATTCTGCCACCGTTGAAAGGGAGAAGCATTGCATCAATTTATGATCATCTCGATCCGTTGATGGAGT
>JAHEZC010000575.1 GCA_023251275.1 Parafilimonas sp.
GCTTGCAGAAATCAGGAAAATAAAAATCAACGACGAATGGTACCTTGCCGAAACTACAAAAGCTACTCATGACCTGCTTAACAAATTGAAAATCCCTATTCCCTAAAAAAGAAGTTAGGGATTAAAATATTAAGAAAGTTAGATGGGATAATGCTTTCAGCCATTTTTTGTGTTCTGTGCCGTAGGTACAAAATATTGGTAAAGAGGAAGATAACATCCATAAAAAAGCGTGCCATAGGTACGCAATCTTTGGAATATCCTGAACACATCGTGTGCCTGCGGTACACAGAAAATTTCTCTGAAATATTTTCTGCCAATATTAATTCACACAAAACTTTTAGCAGGGTTTTAAAAAATATTCCTTGAGGCTTAATAAAATTTATTCTGTGTACTGCATGGTATTGCCACGCTTTACTTTTTTATTTTCTTTTTTGTTTTGATTCTAATACTGTTTTGTATGCGGTATATAGCGCATCAGAAACCAGTTCAGCCGGAACTTTTGTTAATTCAAAAGTTGTCCAGCCTTGCAAACCCCATTTGTTGGGAACAGGATAAACTGCAGATTCATCGAACGAGCAATAAACGGATTGATCTTCTTTTGATAATACAATATTTGCTGTTTCATGTTGCTCGTGAAGTGTTGCAAAAATTCTTCTGCCTGTAACTTTGAACGCAGTTCTTTCGAAATGAGGATGTTGTTCTGTGCCGTCAAATGAAAGTGCAATTTTTTTAAATGTTTCTGCATTAACCATTGAATAAGATTATTTACTTTTTTGTATTGAAGCCTGAGCAGTTAAGCGGTGATGACTGATTCGAAATTCTTGATAAAAATTTACCTGGTTATTTGGGCGTAAGATTTAAAGATTACGAGGGAAAAAATTCCAACGTTCATCCGCTATCGTGAATGTTGCAGATCGTTTATGTTGTTTTGAAGCGACCGTTGCAATTTATCAAGGCCATCGTACGCTGCATACTTATATAGTTCTGATATGGTAGGATAATTATAAACAGCTTCAATGAATGCATCAATCGTCTCATCGCGAACGATGATATTCGCAGCGATGTGAATCAATTCCGAAGCCTGCTCACCTATGATGTGTGCGCCAAGCAGGCGTTTGTCCGCGGAGGCAAAGATTAATTTAATCATACCGCTTGTATCGCCGATAATCTGCCCGCGTGCATTTTTTTCGTAGTATGCCCGTCCAACCAGGTAAGCAATATTTTTTTCTTTGCATTCATCTTCGGTTAATCCCACGGCTGAAATTTCAGGGATACTGTAAACTGCCAAAGGCAAAGCAGGCGATACCCTTTCTTTATATTTTAAGTCGAACGCATGAACCATTGCCACCCGTGCCTGCTCCATGGATGTGGATGCCAGCGCGGGGAAACCAATTACGTCACCTGCAGCATAAATGTTGGGCACACTGGTTTGATATTTTTCGTTGACAAGCACCACGCCGCGGTTGCCCAGTTTTACGCCGGCTTCTTCCAAACCCAAGCCTCTCACATTGCTTTCACGCCCGGATGCGATGAGAGCGATTTCAAATTCGTGCCTGCCTCCACTTTGCAAGGTGATTTGTACATGATCGCCAAGGGCTTCAATTTTTGTCATACGATCATTCAATAAAAATCTTAGCCCGAACATTTCAAGCCGCTTTGTTAAACGTTCGGCAATTTCTGAATCAACAAATACAAGTACCTGTCCACGGGGATCAACAAGCGTAACTTCCACGCCAAGCGCTGTGAAAATAGACGCGTACTCTGTGCCAATTACGCCGCCGCCAACTACCAGCATGGTGCGGGGAATTTTTTTTAGCTTCAATATATCATCTGAATCATAAATTAATTTACCGTCAAAGGGAATTTCCTTCGGATGCAGCGGAGACGAGCCGGTAGCAATTAATATAACATCTGCACTGAGTTCCTGTTCACCCCGCTCAGACCTGGCAATGACCGTATGTGCATCCTTTAAGCTTGCTTCACTATTGATCAAATGAATATTATGCCGCGCTAAATTATTTCTGACGATGCGCCATTCATTCTCCACAACATTTTTTTTCCGGTACATAAAGTTTTCGATATTCAGATTTTCCTTCAGCGAATAGTCAATGCCATATAGCCCGCGCTGCCGCAGACCTGAAAAATAAAGCGCGGTCTCACGCAGCGTTTTTGAAGGAACTGTGCCTGTATTGATACCTGCTCCGCCGACATGCGTCTCCCGTTCAATGACGGCTACCCGCTTGCCAAAGTATGCTGCCTGGGCCGCGCCTTTTTCTCCAGCCGGTCCTGAGCCAATAACAATTAAATCAAAATGTTTCATAATGATATTTTCATCAAGCCATAAAAATAGGAAAGTATTTTCAGCCTTCCTGTCCTCATCTTCAAGATAGTGGTTAAAGGCGGAGCAGTACGGATTCTGCGATAACAGAATCTGCGCAGACAAAAAGGAAAGTTTTGCTACTTATACTCCAA